>CAZMRP010000002.1:39124-78291 GCA_964568275.1 uncultured Myxococcales bacterium | reverse complement strand
GATAGGTGGGACCTTTGTATGGTACGAGTGAGAGTTGTAGATAGGGTCCGACTTCCCCTCGCTCACATCGGCCGCATAAGGGACATGGATATCGTGGCCGTCGGCTGATGCGGGCCTGAGCCGAGAGACCACTTCTGCCAAGAACGGGTTCGGGCACGCCGTGTAGTACGGCGGATCGGAGAGCAGCAGGATGTCCTCGTCGGTACCCTTGGGGAACCCGGGCGTCTTCCGGAACTCGGGGTCCTTCAGCTTCTCGGCGAGCAGTGTGAGGTAGTGCTCCCGGCGCGAGTCGTCGCTCTCGAACGTCTGCCCGAGGCACTCGACGGGCCCGGCCTTCTTCTTGTCCCCGAAGCCCAGGGGCTGCTGCTTCTTCATGGCTTCTCCTTGGGTGCCTGCTTGAGCAACCGGGCGACGAGCCGCGTGCCGGTCGGCGTGAGGACGACGCGTTGATGCGGGTGGGTAGGCCGGTCCGGGTAGCGGTAGGCGAGCAGTCCGGCGTTCAAGAGCGGCTGCAAGTAGTGCTCTTTGAAATAGGCCCGATGCGAGATCTGGACGATCTCCATCAGCTCCTTCTGGCGGCGTGGCGTGTCGCACGCCAGCAACAGAGCGCGCTGCTGGTCGCTGAGTTCGACCAGGGCGCCACGCGGCTTCGGGAACCTCGGGTGTTCTTCTCCCGGCGTCCTGGGAGCTTGATCAGTGACCAAGCTCGGCCCACCGCGGCGAGCTTGATCAGTGACCAAGCTCGGCTCGGCCCGGCCAACCTCGCCCGCCACGGGCCAACGCTCCCGCAGGTGCGGGGCGAGCTGGAAGGTTCTCTCTCCGACGCGCGTCACCAGCACCTGCGTGACGAGCACGGTGAGGACGGCCTCCACCTCCCGCTGCGTCTTCCCCAAGGCGACGGAGAGCTCGGTAGCCGTCACGCTGGGCGCCCGGCAAAGGAGCGCCAGGGCCTCGGCCTGGTCGCCGGTCAGCTCCACGCCCAGCGAAGCTTGGAAGAGGAGCTGACGCTCCGAGAGCAGCGCCTCGTTCAAGAGCAGCAGCCGGAACTCGTAGTTGGCCGCGTCGTTCTCGATCTCGGGCGGGACGCGGCCGCGCCTCGTCCAGTCGCGGTAGATCGCGCGCAGTCCGGTTCCCGCGCGTTCGCCGATGCCGATCCGCCGAAACGCCTCGACGACGAGGGGGTTGCGGACCTCCTTGTCGCCCGAGCGAAGGAGCAGCTCGCGGTCCTCGAAGGCCGAGCCAGGGTTCTTGAACACGACGCGATCGCTGAAGAACGAGATCGTCGCCTTCTTGCCCTGCTCCTCGAAGTCCTGGTGGGTGAGCAGGTTGATGGCGGCCTCCCGAAAGGACACGTAGTCTTCGGGCTGCTCGTGTCGCTCCATGGTCTCTGGATCCAGAGCGAAAGGGACGTCGCGGCGGCGCAGGTACCACTCGACGAGCCGCCTCCATGTCTGGACAAGGTTCTCTTCGAACGTCGCGCGGTCGAGCCAGCGGGCGTCAGGCTGGGGGGAATCGAAGGACCGGCCGTACCAGAAGCAGTCGGCCGTAGGGCGAGACAGAAGCGCCCGAATCGCAGCACCCGTCCCGAACAGGAGGATACTGGCGACCGTGGGAACGAGGTTGCCCTCGTGCTCGACTACGAGTCCCCAGTGCTCGAGGAAGTCGATGTCGTTCAGGGTGTTCGCGTGCGCAGCGGGGCTCTTGGCCCGGTACCGGTCCCGGTACCAGTGGAGCGCGTCGTCGTCGAAAGTCCGATCCAAGGCGCGCGCCACCGCTGTCCTGTCGAAGCGTTGGTTGGAAGCGTTTCGAAGGAAGCGCTTGACCTCGTCCTCGGTGCACTGGTGGTCAGCGCCGCCTCGCCGCACGAAGCTGCGTCGGATGTCACGGTTGAGGTAGACGGGCTTGTCCTGGCGCGACGCCTCGGGGACGAAGAAGACGAGGACCGTGTTGCCCTCGTGGTCGATGATGTCGTGTTTGGTACCGAGCTGAACGCTGACCTTCTCCCGAGACCGCAGTCCGCTCAGGAACTCATTCTGGACCTTGTCGACCTCGATGACGCCGACCACGTTGAACTTCCCGCCGTCCTGCTCGACGCCGAAGACGAGGTGGCCGCCACTCGTGTTGGCGAAGGCCGACACCGTCTCATAGGCGTTCTTCGGTGCGCTGCGCTGGGCCGCTTTGACCTCGAAGTCCTCCCATTCGAAGCCCGAGAGCTTCTGCAAAAGCTCGGTTCGGTTCATCACTCCACCACCACGCGCACCTTGGCGACGCTCTTGCCGCGGGTCAGGTCGGCGACGTACTTGTCGAAGCGCGTCTTCAGCTCCTCGACGGTGCAGGGAACGCCGCCCTGGGTGAGCGCGGCGCGCAGCCCATCGCCCGTGACGGCCACCTTCTCCAGGCCCGTCAGGGCCTCCTGCAGAGCCTTGACGAAGGCCGGTGGGATCGGGTCGGGGAGCTTGCGCTTCTTGAGGAAGGTCTGGATCCCCTTCTTGCCGTCGGGATCGCTGATCAGCTCGATGTTCGTGGCGACCGTCGGGTCGTCGAGGTTGGTAAGCAGCGTCTGCGTCCAGTCGCTCACCAGGACGTCGAGCTGGTCGTCGAGACCGGCGAGCACCTCGCCCGCGGACTGCGACCCCTGAGGCTGCTCTGCCGGGCGATAGGGCGAGTGCGGGCAGGTCGGCGATGAGTCGAGGTCCTGCCGTGACAGGGCGTAGCAGGTCTTGAGGCCGAATAGCCGGTCCTGGAATGCCTTGAGCTGGTGGTGCGGCATCATCTCGACGCCGTCGAGCTTCTGGAGTTGAGCCAGGCGCGAGTCGCGGGTGAGCTTGGCCTTGCGCTCGTCCTCCTTCGCGCCGAGGTGGGCGTGCTTGTGCAGCTCGAGGTAGGCGTCCTGGTAGCTCGTCTTGAGCTGCGCGAGCGTCTGGCCGAGCTGGCGCTGGAAGTTGCTGTCGGCCCGGTGCTTCGGATCGGAGACCTTGGTGAGCAGCTCGGAGCGGGCCTGCTTCACCGAGGCGACCCAGGCGTGCTCGGCCGGCAGGACCGCCTCGGCCGTGGCCAGATAGGCGGTCTGCGGCCCCACCTGCTGGACGAGCTCGCACAGCTCGTCGACGTCCTTGACCAGCGCGAGACCCGGCTTCTGCGCCGTGATGGTCGCCACGTCGTGCGGGAAGTTGTTCAGCTTCCCCTCGGTGTTGAAGGCCTGGAGCGACTCGAGGAAGACCTTGGTGGCGGCGAGCCGCTTGCGCCACTCCTCGCTCTCGTTGTCCGAGAGGATCGGCTTGCCCCAGAACACGATGCCGTCCTGCAGGCGCGCCTGCGCCATGACCAGCTTCTCCACACGACGGGCCACTTCGATTTGAAGATCCTGGACTGCCTTGTCGCGGGTCGACTCGCTGACGATGAGCCCCTTCGGCAGCCCGAGGAGGTCGAACAGCTCCTGGAGCGGAGCAAGCGGCAGCCCCTTCGGGCGCTCGACGTGCTTGAAGTTGGCGAGGTCTGCGATGGCGATGCGGGCAAACTGGTCGACCGACGCTGCGCCGAGCTTGCTGCCGGGGATACTCACCACGAGGTCGCCGCTGTGCACGAGCGCAGCGAGCACGACCGCCAAGAACTCGGGCTCGAGGCGGAACCGCGACCAGTAGTCGACACCGTCTTCGGCCTGCACCAGCTCCGCGCGATTGAGTACCTGGCCCTTGGACTTCTGGCCGAGCTGTTCGATCACGTGCTTCGCGTATCGGGATTCCCGCGGTCGGAGCTGGTCCCCGTCGAGTAGGGCCAGGGCGTCGAGCACGGCTGACCCCTGCTTGCTCTTCACGCCGCCGCCGATCCAGCGCAGAGCCTCACTGGCAGCCTGCGCCCGGTTCTTGGCCGTAATGAGCACGCTGAAGATCGGGTAGTCCGGGCTCTTGTTCTCGAAGTTCGGCGCGAGGCACACCGAGCCTGCCACGTTGATGATGTCGCGCACCGACGAGCGGCTGACACCGCCGGTGAGATGTCCCTGCACTACCTCGGCGAGGGTCTTCGTGCGCCCCTGGTAGGTGACCTCGAAGGCGCCGGTCATGTGCTCGCGCAGCCAGGTGGTGAGCGTGCGCAGGTGCGCCTGGGCCTTGCTCTCGTAGATGCGCTTGTTCTCGCCGGAGGCTGTGAGCGCCTGCTCGCGGGCGCCGGCGAAGAGCTTGAGCGCCTCGGCGAAGGTCTCGTCCGGAGACTTCAGCCGGAAGAACACCTCGTCGGGTCGCTTGTCGTCCTTGTAGTAGGGCGGCTCGTGCGGCTGCAGGAAGTAGAGGTAGAAGTCGTAGACCGGCCACGCGGTGCCCCGCTCGTTCGGGGCGCCGAAGAAGAGCCACCCCATGCGATCGGCCTTGCGGTCCCGCCACTCGACGTTGTGGAGCCAGATGCGCGAGCCCGAGAAGGCTGGCTCGTCGGTGCATTCCATGACGAGCGCCAGGGCGTCGAAGTAGTAGCGGTCGAGCTGGTTCTTGCCCAGGGTCTCGGCCTTCTTGGCGATGAGCGAGTCGAAGTCGACGTCCTTCTTCAGGTCGAGGAAGTACTGGCTGTTCTCCTTGTTGAAGGTGATGAACTGGCCGCTGACCGTCCGGAGGATTTCGACCAGGACCTTCTCGACCAGCGTCTTCAGGAAGGCCGCGTCCTTCTCGGGCGTCGGCAGCATGAGGCAGAGGTCGTCGCGCAACTCATCCGCGGTGGCCCCGAGCGGCGCGAAGATGTCGCCCGTGGTCAGGCGGTGCACCGACAACGCGTTGATGACCCGGAGCGCGACGCCCTTGTACTTGGGCTGGGTGTAGGCCTGCTGGATGCGGTCCTCGAGCACCTTGCTCTTGTCGATGACCTCCTTGATGTCGGGGACTGAACGGAAGGACGGGTTGTCGCGCAGCGTCTCCCAGTAGCTGTCGTAGGCGATGAGCCCGGGCTGCTCGGTGGGAACGGGCTGGTCGATGATCCGCCGGATGGCGGCGCTCAGGGTCTTCAAGACCTCGCGCTTCTCGGCGACGTAGACGCGCTCGAAGGTGTCGAGGTAGGCCGGGTGCACGGGGAAGAGCCGGACGAACGCGTCCATTCGCTCGTTCATCGAGCCGTACAGCGGCGCGAACTGGCTGAGGTGCTCGCGGATGCGGCCCTCCTGCTCGGGGGTCTTCTTGAGCAGCCGCTGCGACACGACGTAGGCCACGTCCTCGCGAGCGATGCGCACCTGCTCGAAGCGGTCCTTCACCCGGCGCAGCGGCTCGGCGACGAACTGGAAGCGGGGGTTGTCGAACAGGCTCTCCTGCACGCCGGAGACGAAGCGGAAGCGGGTCGTCTTGCAGACCTCGCCCACCTCGCGGAGGAAGTTCAGGTCGAGGATGATCTCCTGCTCCTTGCGCGTGCGCAGGTAGTCGAGGAGCTCGTCGAGCACCAGCAGGAGCCCGTGCTTGGGGTGCTTCTTCTGGAACGCCTCCATCATGTCGACGAAGGCGTCCTTGTTGTTGGTCACCTCGGACGCGAGCGGGAACGTGTACGACACGCCGAGGTCAGCGAGCTTGTCCTCGATCGTCGCGCAGACGATGTCCCTGAGAGACATCGTGGTGGACCCGATCTCGGCGCGCAGCACCTTGAAGCGTCCGGCGATGCTGGCCGCCTGGTCGGCAACGAGCGCGTTGGTCGCAGCGCCGGCCATGTCAGCGTGCTCGGCGATGGCCGAGATCAGCGCCATCAAGTGCGACTTGCCGGTTCCGTAGTTGCCGACGATGAGCAAGCCCTTGTTGTCGGCTGGCTTGTCGAACCGGAGCTGCTTGAACACCAGGTTGGTGAGCTGGTCCGCCATCCGCTCGGAGATGACGAAGGTCTCGACCAGCCGGCGGGCGTCAGTCTGGTCGTCGGCTTCGCGGAGCTGGATGACCGATTCGATCGGCTCGAACTGGATCAGGTCTGAGTACTTCATGCTTTCGTCTCCTTGCCCGCCTTCTGCAGCCCGGTTTGGCCGTGTTCGGTCGGCGTCTGTGCGTCCACTGCAGGAACAACGAGGGCTTGCGGCCGAGGGCATCTCCGGTGCTCGGGATGTCCAGGCGCCGCGTACACGAGGTTCTCGTCGTCCATCTCTCCGCTCCAGGTCGCTACGACGGTGCGATTGCGGCCCAGGCCCTGGAGCAGGCGAAGGGGATCTTGCTGAAGCTCGGTCGAGAACAGGATCTCGGTGTTGTCGAGGAGCAGCACCTCGCCCTGATGGCGATCGGCGATCTCGCCGAGCAGCCGTGGAGCGCGAAGCGCCCGTTGCTTGGTCGTCAGCTCGAGCAGCCGCTCGGACAGCTCGAGGTTGACATTGACGAGCGGCCAGCCGTGGTCCTGGGCGAGGTCTTGCAGAGCCGTGGTCTTGCCGGTCCTGGCGGGCCCCACGACCAGTACGAGGCGGTGATAGAGGCCCGCGGCCTCAGGCACACGGTCGGCGACGCGATGGGATAGTGGCGCGGCCATCTACTTCTTCCCCCCTTCCTCGTCCGAGCGGCCGAGGCGCATCTGCTCCTCCATCCAGGCATCGATGGCGGACCTCTTGAACCGCCACTGTCCCCCCACCTTGAAACCCGGCAGATCGCCCCGCTGGACCATCATGTAGGCAGTCCGCTCGGCTATCTTCAGCAGCGTGGCGACTTCCTTGAGGGTTAGGACTTCGTCTGTTGGCATGGGCAGCGCTCCAGCGCTCTTGTGTAAAAGTTGCAAGCGCTTGCCGTTTATCTCCTATTTTTGCAGGCTCGTCAACCCAGAGTCGGAGCGCAGAAAGGAAGAGAGCCGCGGGGGAGCGTGCCCGGCGCCCTCGGCGGAACGGCGAGACTGTTCGAAGACGAGCTACATCTTCTCCGCAAGCCCGCTGCCCATCATGGCCTGGACCAGGGAGGCCGCCTTGTCCTCGTCGGTCTCGCCCTCGACCTTGAGGTCGATCGACTCGAGCCGCTGGACCTGGTCCACCAGCCAGTCGATGTATTCGCCCAGGGTGCGGTTCTCCTGGCCGAAGGCGATGTACTGCATCGCCTCGACGATCTGCTTGGGCGTGCCCTGGAAGACGCGCCCGTCGCGTACCATTCGGATCCTCATGACCATCTCTCCTTTCGTTCGTGTCTCCAGTTGCCGCTCGCGATCGCCGGCCGGCCCCGCGCCTGCTCGGCGGTGAACACGTAGGCGAGCGCGGCGCCGCCGTCCTCGAGCCGGATCCGGCGCCTCCTGTAGAAGCGCGGGTGCCCTTCGAGCCGGTCGAGCGCGGCCAGGGTGTCGGCGTCCACCTCGTACACCTCGCCGCTGACCGCGGTTCGTCCGTCGGCCACCATAGCCGGGAACGCGCCCAGGCTCACGAGCTCGAAGGCGGGCTCGGTTTTGGCCTCGCCCACGAGCGCGGCGCCGACCAGGAGGCGGTGGTTGGGCTCGCCGCTGAGCAGCGTACCGTAGACGAACACCCGGGTCTTGCCGTTGGTCCGGGCGCTCATCCCGCACCTCCCGCCGCCGCGAGCAGCGAGTCGCGGTCGAAGCCCAGTCGCCGGTAGGCCCGCCACAGCACATCGAGGTAGCCGGGTGCGGGCGGCGCCTCCCCGGCAACGGGCAGGATGTAGACGTGGGCCCGGCGGCCTCTCCCGTGTTCATCGACCAGCTGCAACCGCTCCCGGCGGTAGCTCAGCGGGTGGCCCTCGACGCGGTCGAGTTCGGCCAGGTCCGCGAGCGCCAGCTCGTAGAGAAGCCCGTCCACCCGCTCGTTCGCGGCGCGGACCAGGGTGGCCACGGGGCCGCCCCAGACGCGGCTGTGTCCGCCGAAGGCGAGCCGCCAGCCCCACAGCGTGGCCGGGCCGACCGGCGCCGCCGTGGGGCAACGTCGGCGCATCCGGGCCGGGTCCAAGTTCGAGCCGTAGGCGAAGTACAGGGTCTGCTTCATCGTGCCCCCTCCTTTCACGCGGCCGGCCGCTGCTCGGGCCGCCCGTGCTTCCAGGCCGCCGAGCCGTCGAGGTTCGCCATCAGGTGCAGCCGGGCCGTCTTGAACTCGTCGCCGATCAGGCCCAGGTGCAGCATGAACACGCGGAAGTCGTAGCGGGCGGTGTCGGCGCTGAACTCGCGCCGCTTGCTGCAGCTCGATCGGGCCCGCATCGCCTTGGCGCTGAGTGCGAGGACGAACTGGATGTAGGCCTTGACCTTGCCCGCGTGGAGCGTGCCGTCGAACCAGCGGTACTCGACGGTGCCCCGGAACCAGACGTTGTGCAGGTTGACCCCGTGGTAGCGGGTTGCGTCGTAGTGGATCGGCGCAGTGTTGTGGTAGCCGTACCAGGCGCGGTTGATGTCCTCGAGGCTGTGGGGGCGCTGCTTCTCGATCTTGTCCAGGAAGGCCTGGTCGATGCCCCGGCACCAGCGGGCGCGGCGGGCTTCGCTGATCCCGAGGGCGTGCTCGATCAGGCGCTCCTGCTTGTTGACGATCTTGACCAGGTTGCGCAGGCCCTTGGCGCCGAAGCGGGCGGCGTCGACGTGGACGTGGATTCCGCAGCTGCTGTCGGACTTGGCACCGGCGGCGCGCAGGGCCCGGACGATCTCCTGCAGTTCTGGCAGGTCCTCGTAGGCCAGGACCGGGCTGACCACCTCGGCCTGGCGGTCGCGGCTGGCGTTCAGGCTGCTGTCGGCCACGACCTTCCAGGTTCGGCCGCGGGCGTCGGTGACGTGCCAGGGGTCGTAGCTGAAGGGCGCGCCCACGTGGCTGGTGGTGCCGCCGACCACCCGCTGGATGGCCTGGGCCACCCGCTCGCGGGTCTGGCCGACCGTCTCGATCTCGATGCCGAAGCGGAGCGTCCTCATCGCGTTTTCTCCTTCGTTTTCGATGTGTTGCATCGTCCTCATCCTGAGGACATACAGGCTTCCTTCGGCGGGGAAGTCCAGGTCGCAACCGAGGAAAAGAACACTATTTTCAAGCACTTGAGTAGTGACAAGGTTCCGCCGAGTTACGGCCGGAGGGGATCGGCCGTTTCCGCCCGGGGGCGGGCTCACGGCGTGCGCCAGGGGCAGATCCGGGCACGCTGGACGGCCATCCGCTGCTCGGCGTCGAGGTCGCAGGCTCGAAAGAGAGGGGTGCATCGGCGCAGCAGTCTCTGCGCGGCTGCCCAGCCCCATTGCATTTGCGGGCATCGTCGAAGCTGCCGACCGGGTAGGACTCCATGCGCTGGTGCAGCACCTTGAGGTGAAGAGCCGAGCGCAGTGAATTCGCCGCGTTATCGGGGAGGACGAATTCTTGCTTGTATATAACCTTCGCGTCGTTTATATAACGGCGATGCCACGGCCCAAGCTGCATAGCGATGACGAAGTCCTAGACGCCACCCGGCGAGTGATCCTGCGCCGAGGCCCCGTACAGTTCACCCTCGCCGATGTCGCCGCCGAGGTCGGCTTGGCGCGGTCAACCTTGATCCAGAGGTTCGAGAACCGCGCCGGCCTGTTCCGCAGGCTGATGGAGCGAAGCACGGACCGGTTGCAGCCCGAACTTGCCTCTCTGCCGGGTGGCCCTGGGGCACAGGGATTGTGGCTCTTCCTCCAGGCGCTTGTCTCGGTGCTCAAGAGCGAGCGCATCAACGAATACCTCATGACGGTCGTCGAGGAGATGTCCGATCCGTATCTGGCGAAGCTGGCCTGCCGTGGGTTGCGGCTGGTCCGCGAGGCCATCGCCGAACGCTTGCCCGAGACGATCGCCGACCGGAGCGAGGTGGCTCGGCACCTTCAGGCAGTCATGCAGGGAGCCTCAATGCAGTGGGCAGTGGAGCGCGAGGGAGAGCTTTCGCATTTCGTAGCAGCTCGTCTTCGGACCGCGCTGACGCTGCTCTTTCCCGAGGAAGCCTTCGACTACCCGGAGGGGATCGTCACCAGCCAACGACAAGGAGCCTCCGAATGACGCCAGGGATGATCAGCCGGTACGACAAGCCAGTGACTCTTACCGCCGAAGACCGTGCATCCGTGTGCGCGCGTGCGGTCGCTGCAGCAGTTCTGGTGGCGAAGCGCCATGGTGTCCGGGTCACCGAACCGGCGGTGCTCGCTGATCGATACGCGGTTCGCGTTCATCTCCGACCGGCCCCAGTGGTGGCTCGCGTCAGCACCTTCACCGCGTTGCTCAGGCACCCCATCGAGGCGTGGCTCGCGCGCGAACTCGACGTGACCAGATTCCTGCACGGACGCGGAGCTCCCGTCGTGCCGCCGAGCGATCTCCTGCCGGCTGGTCCTCACCTTCAGGACGGGTTCGCGATCAGCTTCTGGTCCTATGTGGCGCCCGTCTCAGACGAGCCGCCAGCACCCGAGGTGGCCGGGAGGATGCTCGCGGAGCTGCACGGGGCGCTTCGGGAATTCCCAGGGGAGCTGCCGCTCCTCGCGCCACCGATCAACGACATCCCGCGCGGCCTGGCTCGCCTCGAAGCCATGCCGAAGGTGATTCCGGCGAGCGACGTCTCGATGCTGCGTCGGGTCGCGGATCGCCTGCTGCCGACCGTGAAAGAATTGACATCATCCCTGCAACCGCTTCATGGCGACGCCCACGTCTACAACATGATCCCCTCGGCGCGCGGCCTCCTGTGGAACGACTTCGAGGACGCCTGCAGGGGACCGGTGGCCTGGGACCTCACGACCCTTTCGGATCCCGAGAACAAGATGCTCGCGGCCTATCCCGCGGCGCCGAGCGCCGAGACGGTCGAGGCCTATCGCCGCGTGCGGCTGCTTCACGCAACGGTGTGGGTCCTGGCGCTCTTGCCCGAGGTGGACGAATGGGCCGTCCATGCCCGGGGCATGCTCGACGCGCTCCGACCGTTGGCGTGAGGGGCCGCGGGTGATCAACCGGAGGATCATTCTCGGCACCGTCTTCCTCGATGCGCTCGGCTACGGCTTGCTCATCCCAGTGCTGCCGGACGTGGTGCGCCGGTTCGATGCCGATCCATCGTCTGTCTCACTTTACTTCGGCTACTTCATCGCGATCTACGCCGTCGTCCAGTTCGCCGCCGCTCCCGTGCTCGGGAACCTGTCCGATCGGTATGGCAGGCGTCCGGTCCTCCTGGCGTCGTTAGCCGGCGCTGCGATCGACTACCTCCTGATGGCGTATGCACCGACGCTGTGGCTGCTCTTCGTCGGGCGAGTCGTCTCGGGTCTGACCGGCGCCAGCATGGCTGTGGCCTATGCGTACATGGCGGACATCTCTGACGAACGGAATCGGGCGGCCAACTTCGGATTGGTGGCGGCAGCGCTCGGGGTGGGAATCGTCGCCGGCCCGGGCGTTGGTGGCGTGCTCGCGCACGTCGGACTCACGGCTCCGTTCCTCATGGCGGCAGGACTGAACTTCCTGAACTTCGCGGCCGCGTTACTGCTCTTGCCCGAGTCCCTCGGTGTCGGCGCCCGACGGCGCATCGAGCTCGCACGATGGACTCCGCTCGCGTCGCTGCGCCCGCTGTTCCGGGCATCGTCGCTCACCAGGCTGTTCTGGTGCTACCTCCTGCTCTACCTCGCCGGGCGCGCCACCTCGAGCATGTGGGCGCTCTTTACCGCGCAACGCTTCGCCTGGTCATCGGTCGAGATCGGCGCCTCGTTCGCCTTCATGGGCCTGGTCACAGCCGTCGCACAGGGCGCACTGCCAGGCGTGCTGGTGCGGCGACTTGGCGACGGGCGCGCGCTCCGCATGGGGCTGCTGCTGAGCATCGTGACGTACGGGGCGATCAGCTTCGCCACGAGGGGTTGGCAGCTATACGTCATCGTCGCGGCCTCAGCGTTTTCGGCAGCGGCGGGCCCGGTGCTGCAGTCGCGGATGTCGCGCGCGGTGCCGCCGGACGCCCAGGGCGAGCTGCAGGGCAGCCTGGCATCGATCGCCAGCCTCAGTGCGATTGCCGGGCCTCTCGTCTACACGAACGTGTTCGCCCACGGCATACGCAGTTCACACAACGTCTTGCTCACGGGGGCGCCGTTCCTCGTAGCTGCTGCCTTCTCTCTGGCGGCCTGGCTACTGGTCGGTCGACGCGAACCGCCACACGAAACACAGCAAGTTCCGGCAGCCACGGCAGCCCGGGGGGCTGGTGGCCTGGCAGGAGGATCTCCATGGACACGCTTGGATGGGTGAATGAACTCAATTCGATCGAGCCGGATGCGCCCTTCGACGATCTGGAGTGGGTGCGAGAACTGGTGAGCGATGCCCGCGTCGTGGCGCTAGGCGAAGGCGCCCACTTCATCGAGGAGCTCTGGACGGTGCGACGACGGCTGGTCAGGTTCCTCTGCGAAGGCCTCGGCTTCCGGTTGATCGCCGCAGAGTTCGACCTGGGCGAAGGCGAGGAGCTCGCCGGCTGGCTCGTCAATTCCGCAGACGCACGGGATCTGCGAACGGCAAGTCGAGGCGCGGCTGACTGGGGAATGGCGTCCACGGCCCACTGGCTGCGATCCTGGGGCGCACCGCGCGGCATCCGCTTCGCCGGCCTGGACGCACCCAACGGAGGGGCTGCAATCGCGGCCATGCTCGCCTGGGTGGCCGATGCCCTGCGCGAGATCGATCCTGACGCCGCGCCGGTCCTGGAACGTATCGAGCCGATCGTGGGCTCGCTGTCCGGGACCTCGGTCGCCGCCTCGGCTCAGGCGTGGGCGGCGCTAGGGGTTGCCCAACAGGACGCGTTGACGGCCGGCCTGGCGCGGCTGCACCAGCGCGTTGTCTTCCTCGATGCCGTGCTCGCCGAGCGCGGAGGCCGCGCCCGGGTCGATGGCCTGCGGCGGCGCTTGGCCGCGCTCCAGTGCGCCGACTACGCGCTTCGGGCCAACGAGGCCATGCACCGCGGCGCCGAGGCCCAGCTCGACACGTCGGCGCGCGACCGATTCATGGCCGACTCACTGCTCGCCCTGCTCGAAAGTGACCCGGAGGTGCGCGTCGTCCTTCTGGCGCACAACGGGCACGTCCAGAAGCAGCCTGTCGTGTGGGGCGATTACCTGTCGGCGCACCCGCTCGGGATGTACCTCGATCGCACGCTGGGTGACGCCTACCGCGTCATCGGCACTACCACGACCGGCGAGGTGTCGAGCGAGATGGAGCTTGACCCGAGCGTCCCGGTGGGCTTCCGGGTGGTCGAGGCTCCGCTCGAGCCGCCACAGCCTGGCAGCCTTGAGGCCGCGCTCATCGCTGCCGGTTTCGGCGACCGGATCACGCTGGCGTCCCTTCGGCGCGCGACAGCCGCAGGGCTCACGTTCCAGCGCATCCGTTCGCAGAGCGGCTATCTCACCTGTGATGTGGCGACCGCTTATGATGCGATCATCTCGTTGCCGCGTCTGACGGTTCAACGCGACCTGGGCTTCTGAGAACCACCCTACCGCCGCCAGGGGCAGATCCGGGCACGCTGGACGGCCATCCGCTGCTCGGCGTCGAGGTCGCGCAGGAGGCGCTGGAGTTCGCGGAGGCTCACGGGGTCGAGCGAGTCGAGGTCGAGGCGGTCGTAGCGCCGCCCGGTCTGGCGTTGGATCTCGGCCCGCAGCCACTCGACCAGGCGGCGCTTGTCGTAGTCGCCGGCCATCTACGCCTCCGGCGCGAAGAGCGCGGCGACCTCGGCCTCGCCCTCGCGGGCCAGGAAGAGGTGGATGGACCGGCGCAGCAGCTCCATGCGGCTCTTGAGGCCCAGGCGCTCGCGGGCCTCGTCCAGCTTCGCGACCAGGTCGGCCTCCATGCGCAGCGGCAGGACCTTGAAGTCGAGCGACTCACCGTCGGCGCGTCGGCTGCCCCGAGGTCCGACCGGAATGCGGCCCTTCTGCGCCTCTCGGATCTTCCAGATGAGGTAGCGGCGATGCTCCGACGAAGTTGGCCTTTGGACGACTTCGAGGTAGCGGGCCTGCAGCTCGGCGATGGGGAGCTTGCTGAGCTTGGTCTCGGTGGCGTCGCCGGACTCCGGGCTCGCCGCCGCCGTCTCCTCGGTGTGCTGCGCCGTCTCGACGGGCGTCGCCTGGGGCTCGGCCTCGGCCGGCTCGGGCGCTTCCGCAGCCCGCGCCTCGAGCGCCTCGGTGATGCGCCGGATGAGGTAGGTGCGATTCGGCGCCCTCGTCTCCTCGCCGAGGACCTCGGCGTAGCGGGCCCGCAGCTCGGGCAGCCGCAGCTTCTCCAGGGCCTTCACCTGCTTCCTGATCTCCTTGTTCATTTCGTCCTCCTCGTTCGGTCTGGCCCGGCGTCCCCGCCGGACCACCCGGCGAGGAGCACCGGGCGGGTTTCGGTCAGTCGTTCCTCTTCGCGAGGTGCGCGAAGGCCTCCAGATCCACCGCCTTCGGATCGCTGGTGGCGAAGCTGAAGCGGCCCTCCTTCTCGATCCAGGGCGCCACCTCGATCCGGTCGAAGGCGGTCACGCCGCCCGCGCGGGCGATCGCGTCGTCGTCGGTGAGGTAGGCGTGCTCCTCGACCCGCAGCGCGTCCTTGAGCACCGCCACGATCGCGACCTCGTGGCCGCGCAAGTAGCGATGCTCGTCGCCGTGGTAGCGGGTGCGGCGGCCGATGACCCGGTGCGGGTCGTCGTGGGGCTCGATGCTCGGGGCCAGAATGATGGCGGTGGCCTTCTTCATGGTGTTCCTCCCTACCGGCTGCGGACGATGGTGAGCTGGAACTCGGCGTCGCCGATCCGCACCACCAGCCCGCGGTTCATGGTCAGCACCCCGGCGTCCTCGAAGGTCCGGATGTGGGCGCAGGGCATCTCGCCCTCGTCGGCGAAGCACTCGATGGCCTGCGTGAGCAGCTCCTCGAGCTCCTGCTCGCTGAGGTCCTCGCGCTCCTCGTCGGCCTCGTCGTCGCTCGCGCCGGTGGCGGCCTCGTCCTCGATCTCCGTCTCCTGCCAGGTCGTCGTGGGGTCCATCTTCGCGTCCTCCTTCGGGTCCGGGCCCATCCCGGCGCCTCATGGACATACAGGCGTTGTGCGGGCAGAACCTCAAGGTCTTTCTGCCGATTTCACGAGCATTTTCGATGGGTTGAATCGTCCGCGCAGGTCGCGGAAATCACGTGGGAAGTGGCAGCGGGACATCGACGTCGGCGGGAGGTGCGCGAGAAATCGCACCAGGAGCGGTCCCCGGATTGCCTCACCCCGCGCGCATCTCGCGGATCGCTTCCTTGAGCGCGACCAGCGCGGACTCGACCTTGGTGATGGCGGCGGTCTGCGCCTCGGCCATCTTCACCACGGTCGCGTGCAGGTCCTTCAACTCGCGGTCCTTCTTCTCGTTCACCCGCCAGAAGGCCCAGCCCAAGACGGCAACGAGTCCGTACGGACCAGTGGCCTTCAAGACCTCGGCGATGGTGGTGAAGCTGCTCGGGTCCATGGGCTACTCCTTCGGCGCGGCCGCCGTGATGAGGTCCGAGAGGTCCACTCGCCGGCGCACGCCCGTCGCGCGCTGCACTGCTTCGTCAAATGCAACGTCCGGTGTGAGGCCGGCCTCGAGGCGCAGCCAGGCGTAGAGCACGAGCCAGGCGCCGTCGGCGTGCCCGAAGTAGTGATGGGCGTAGAGGCCGGGCTTGAGCTTGGCCGCGCTCTCGACCTGGCCCATCGCGAGCGCGGTGCCGTGAAGACCGATCCACGTTCGTGGGATGGAGAGGCTCGACGCGGGCGAGGTCACCCACTCGACGAACCGCGCGACCGCCTCGGCCTGCGCCGACGTCGGCAGCACGTACTTCTTCTTGTGGGCCCAGGGCGCGTCGATGACGGTCGACCAGGCCATGCCGGGCTTGAGGTACGCCGGGTAGTACGGGGTGACGACTTCGATGCCGATCGACGGGCCGTTGTGCTGGCTCGCGTGCGCCAGCCGGTCGTCGGCAAGGTCCCCGTGCTGGGTGAAGCGGCCGTGCTCGTCGAGGATGAGATGGACGCCGAGCCGCCGCTTCTTGAGCACGGCCACGGTGTCTGCAGCCGAGCGCGTGACCGTCTCGTGGATGACGAGCTCGGTGACGGGCTTGCCCGTGCGGTCCCTGCCGCGAAAGCGGTGGACGCTCGGGGCGTTGAAGTTGATGACGTCGAGACCGGACGGCGGCTCGATCTCCTTGCCGCCGACGATGAAGGCGCGAGTGTTCATCGACCTCCTCCTACTTCGGCTCGCTGCGGCCGGACTCGTCCTGGAACGGCGGCGGCGGGAGCTTGAGGCCGTCCTTGAACCACTTGTCCATGACGGCGGCGGGCGGCTCCTTGGTCGGCACCTGCTCGGGCGTCAGCCCCTCCGCGACCCGCCCTTGCTGGACGAGCTTGGCGTGCAGCTTGTCCACGAGCAGCTTGTGCTTGTGGCCGTAGCTGCCCTGGGAGGGGTGCTCCTCCTCGCCGGGGGAGCGCAGCAGGAACTCGGCCGCGCCGCAGGTCGCGCAGACCGGCATGGCCACGACGTTCGGGTTCATCTGCCCGCTGCGGGAGATGCCCGCCGCGATGGCGATCAGCGGCACGGCGACGATGCTGCCGCACTTGCTGCACTCCTGGTCGAAGTCGTCGGCTCTGATCTCACGAATGGGCATGGCTACTCCTCAGGCGACGGCGGTGTAGGTGCCGAACCAGTAAAGGGTCGTGTTGGCCGCCACGTTGACGTAGTCGAAGAAGCCGAAGCCATCGCGGTCGGCATCCCACAGGCTCGGCGCACCACCGGAGTTGAAGCTGCTGGTCTCCGAGAACGTGATCGACGACGGGGTGGACGGGAAGCGCGAGCGGAAGGTGTTCGCGCCACCGACCGCCATGTTCCGCGTGGCGTTGTAGGTGTTGTGCATCTCGTAGCCGAGGCGCCCCACCTCGGTGGTCGAGCCGGTCATCTCGAAGGCCGAGTTGACCGTGCCGCTCATGGGCAAGCGCCAGGTCCGAGTCCAGTCGGTGAAGGTCAGCGTGAAGCTGTTGTCGTGGAACATCTCGAAAGCGGTTCGCGAGAAGCGGAAACCGCCGGCGTAGTTGCCGGCGAGGTCGCGCTGCCAAGCGCTGCCGTTCCAGAAGGCGTTGACCGTGAACCAGATCGAGTCGCTGTCGGCGTGGACGCGGAAGTGCGAGGCGTTGGATCCGACTCCGACCGCGTCCCAGAGCAAGACCTTGCCCGATCCGAAGTTGGGCTGACGGATCGCTCGGTGCTGGCCGGCGTTGCTCTCGTTCCCCCGGTAGTGGTCGTCCTCGAAAGCGTCGAGGATCTCGGCGAGCGCGGTCTCCACGTTTGAGGCGGTGAGGTTGCCGCCCGAGTCGGCGACCGAGATGGCAGAGGCCGCATGCGCACCGCTCGTCGCGCCGACGTGGTTGTTGCCGTCGGCGAGCAGCTCCGCGAGCTGGCTGTCGACGGTTCCCGCGGCGAGGGCGTTCGGGCTGCCCGAGACCGCGTCCGCGCCGATGCGAGAGGCGCCCGCCGAGCCCGCGGTCTGCAGGGCCAGATCGCTCACGATCTCCTGGAGCTGCGCCTGGACGGTCGTGCCGGCGATGTAGCTGTGAACGGCAGCGGCGATGGCGCTCGCGTTGTGCGCGCCGGAGGCGGCGGCGAGGTGGGCGTTGAGCCAGCCGAGGAGCTGCGACAGGTGGCTGTCCACATTGCTCGCCGTGAGTGCGTGCGGCGTGCCGCTCACCGCGTCCGCGCCCACTCGCTGGGCCCCCGGGTTGCCGGCGGCTGTCGCCGAGAGGTCGTCCACCACCTCATCGATGGCGGCCTGCACGTTGCCGGCGGCGACGAAGCCGTGGGGCGTGTAGTCGATGTCGCTCGCCGGATGGCGTCGCGCCGAGCCGCCGAAGTGGCCGGCCAGCTCGGAGTCGATCTCGTCGAGCGCGGCCTGCACCGTGTCCACGGCGGGCGCGAGGACGCTCCACACGCCGCTCACGATCTCGACCGCATCGCCCTGGGCGAAGATGAAGGCCTGGCGCCGGGTCACGTCGATGTCCGGAGCCAGGATCTGAGTCTGGGCGTTCTTGCGCAGCACGTCGCAGACGAGCAGCTCGTCGGGCATGAGCGGCACCTTGGAGGCGCCGCCCACCGGCCCCAGCGGTCCCTGGCGGACCACGACCTCGAAGGACTCATCGCGGCGAAAGAACACCTGTTGGGAGTTGCCGTCGGTGCGCGGGTCGCTGAGCAACCGGTCGAAGCGCAGGAACAGCCCGAGCCAGCGCTCCTGGCCGGCGACGGGCACCTCGGTGGGGATGCCGGTGAGGTCCACCGAGCAGTCCACCACCTGGCCCGTGCCGAAGAAGATGCGCTGGCCCAGGTTGTCGTAGGCCCGGGCAGGCGCGGTCAGGTCGACGGTGAGATTCGGGACCGGCGAGTGGGGCGTGGGCTCGGCCCCGCTGATGATGCCGTAGACCCCGATGTCCGCGGCCAGGTTGCGGTCGGCCAGCTCGAGCAGCTCGAAGGCCAGGTCGAGCTCGGCCTCCGTAACCTTTTGGCGAAAAAAGAAATCGGTTCGTCCAGCCATCCGGCGCTCCTTGGGCGGTCTGCCTCCAGAGGGGCAAAGCCTCGGGGGCGCCGGACGGGGACAGGGGGGACGTCAGTGCAGGTCGGTCGTCTCCCCCAGCTCGCTGATGCCCAGCTCCCAGTGGTCGTAGGCGATCGGGGCTCCGGGCTCGATCAGGTCCACGAAATGGGTATGAGCGGGCTTGAGGTAGTCCACGATGGCCCGGATCTGGCGGCGCTCCGTGGTGGTGAGCGGCACGTCCACCTCGACGTCGAAGGCGTAGCGGGCGAAGCGGTCCGAGGGCCCGAGCTCCCAGTCCACGCCCAGCTCTGACTCGCCGAGCACCAGGGTGGTCCCCGTGAACGGGGTTATCGCCGTGACGTCGATGCCGAGGAAGAAACGGATGGCGTTCTCGATGCCGGCCTCGGTCCCCTTCTGGCGGTACATCTCCACGAGCACCGAGGCGAGCCGCCGCTTGCCGAGCACGTCGAGCTCAAACGGAAACGGGTTGCCGAGGTCCTGGAGGATGAGGTCGAGGAACGCCTCGGGCGCCCGCTCGATGTCGAACACGTCGGCGAAGCGGTCGGCCTCGGCGAGGACCAGGTCGAGCGCCTCCTGAAGGCAGGCGACGAAGCGCCGCAGATCCCCGGTCGCGTCCCCGCGGCGGTTGTGCCGGGGCAGCATGGACCAGATGTCGAAGCGCCGGCTCGGCGGGCGCGCGGGCCTGAAGCCGGCGAAGACCGCGCGGTGGTAGGGCTCGAGGACCGGGTTGCCTCGAAGGTCGGCGATGCCCGACACCACGACCTCGTAAAGCACGTCGGGGGTCATCTCGGTGTCGAGCTCGACCGTGACCACCGAGCCCTGAGCCGAGGTGCCGACCGCCAGCACCGGGACGGCCGGGAAGGCTCGCGGCGCGAACACGAACCCCTCGGGGTTGGTCACGACCACGTCCTCGTCGAAGCCGATCTGCACGGTGGTCGGGCTGGTCGCCTGCGCGGCCAGCACTCTGGGCGCTGTGCGGTCCTCGGCGAAGAACGTGTAGCTCTCGTTGAGCGCGTGTCCGCCGCCGACCGTCGCGGAGACCACCCGCACCTCGACCTCGGCCTCGCTGGCAAAGGGAGCAGCGGGATCGATCACGATGCGCAGGGTGTCCGCGGTCTCTACGACCTCGGCCCTCAACCCGTCGAAGCCGGGCTGGATCTCGGGCGCGGCCCCACCGTCGAAGGCGAGCACGCTGTCCACCCAGACACGAGTCGCCGAGCGGTCCACGCCGTCCGGTCCCGTGTCGAGCACCTCGAGGGCGACGGTCCAGTCGAGCGGCACGCCCGTCTCGGCCGGACCCGGATCGCGGTTCACGAGCACGAGCCGGTCGACCGTGACGATGGCCGCGACGTTGTCGGCGTAGAGTGCGGGCAGCTCGAAGAGCGGCATCTACACCTCCACGAGCTCGAGGCGCACGCCCACCTCGTGCAGTCCGGTCAGCTTCGAGACGTTGGCCGCGAGGTCGGTGAGCAGGCGCTCTCGTCCAGCGCGGCAGGTAGCGCGGGCGACCTTCACGCCGTCCACGACGATCGACGCCTCCCAGCCGTGCGTGGTCGGCAGGCTCGCAGGCACGCGCAGCCGCAGGTTGGCGCGGACGAGGGCCACGTCGGTGAGGTCCGTGTCCTGCACGACCTCCGCGTGGTCACCGGGTGCGAGGTCGAAGAACCGGCCAAGCTCGTCCTCGCCCAGCACGAACAGGTGGTCGCCCGAGGCCGGCGCGGCGTTGACCGGCGCGATCCGTCCCTGGCCCAGACCGAGGCGGCTCGTGAAGGCGTCGAGCTCCATCAGACCTGCCTCAACAGCTCGAGGTGGTCGAAGAAGCAGCGCCGCGTGACGTCTTTGACCGTTACACCGAAGCCGCCGCGCCCCGAGGTGAGCGGCTGGCTGCCGCTGTTGATACCGAGGTGGTCGTCGATGAAATCGGCCATGCCCGAGACGGGCTGCCAGTCAGGAGCGGTGCCGAGCGGATGGGCGACGAGGTCGTTCTTGAACACCTTGAGCACCACGTCGCCGTTCAGGTTCACGATCGCGTCGAGCCTGAGGTGCAGCCAGGTCGCCTGCGCGAAGCTCTCGCCCGATGCGAGGAGCACGTTCGCCCCCTCCGAGTCCGGGATGCCGGCGCCGACCATGCCCTTGCGCAGCACGATGCGGTGCGGGTCATCGTCGGAGAGGCCGAGCAGGTACGCCGTGTCGTTGACCGAGTTGCCCTGGCAGCAGAGGTACAGGAAGGGCGAGAAGCCCGTCGGGCCGCCGCCAGGACCGCGCTGCACGCAGCCGCGGATGGATCCGCCCTTGGCCATGGGCGCGAAGTCGACGAGGTTGGCGAAGAGCGCGACCGCACCCTGCACGGCCGCAAGCGAGTTGAAGGCGAAAAGGAAGCTCCCACCGCCCGGCGGCCGGGCGATGCCTGCGGTCACGCCTCGATCCACGGTGGCGATGTCGAGCCCGTCGTTGAGGTAGGTCCAATCGGTTTCGGCCATGCTCGTCTCCTTCAGATGGTGCTGGCGGCGCTCCAGTCGTTCTCGAAATCCTCGCGGTTCTGGGTGCCGCCGTCGAACATCGCCGCCTGGGAAGTGACCGAGCCCCAGGACCAGGCGTAGCTCTGGTTCGAGCGCCACTGGTCCTCGAAGTCCTCGCGGGGCTCGCCGTCGAAGACTCCGGTCACGCCCGCGACCTCTTCCCAGGCCCATGCATAGGCATCGTTGTTCCAGCCGGTCTCCAGGTCCTCGATCGCCCCGCCGCCGAAGGGCGCGGTGACGACCTGCCCGCTCGGCAGCTCGGTCATGAAGAGGTCGTTGCCCCAGGCCTCCTCGAAGTCCTCGTAGCCCTCGGCGAGCGGGTCGAAGAAGGCGAGCGCCACGTCGCCGGGGCCGAGCGACAGCATGAGGTCGAACCAGCGCTCGAAGTCCTCCCAGGCGCAGTACGGGTCGGGACCGAAGCCGGCGATCCGCTCGAGCGAGGCGCTGGTCCGCAGCGTCCAGTGCTCGGCCTGGCCCGGCGCGGCCCCCGCGTCCTCGAAGCTCGGGTTCGAGATGGCCATCAGAGGTAGCTCCCCGTGTCGCCGTCGATGAGCGTCACGTTGCCGAGCAGCGGGAACTCCTTGATCCCGAGCCGCACGTCCGCGGGCATGCCGTTGAGCTTGAGGTCGCCGTGGCGGTCCCCGACCTTGCGCACTCCCGTCGTGTCGCGGATGACGTTGAACACGTCCGACCAGGCGATCTCACCCACCGGGTTGCCGTCCGCGTCCTTGATGTTGAAGCCGAAGTCCACCAGCGGGTTGGGAGTGCCGTCCGGCTCGCTCACCCGGAACATGGCCTGGAGGTTCGACTTCACCCGGTCGCGCACCGTGGTCTTGGCGTGGCCCTGGCGCAGATAGATCCGCGCCTCGATGTCGACGTTGCGGTAAACCGGGCTCTGCACCGCGACCTGGAAGGTCAGCGTGTGCGGGTAGACATCGGTGACCTGGGCCAGGACGAGGTTCCTGAGCGCGACCGTGGGCAGGCCGCCGCCCTCGGGGATGACGTAGAGGATGCCCGCGTTCTCGTCGATCGAGGTGTCCTCGTTCGAGGTCAGCATCAAGGCCCGGGCCACGCCGGGCACGCGGCGCGCGTTGACCTCGAAGTCCTCGCGGGTAACAGTGCGCGTGAGGGTGCGCAGGCTCTCGGGCGCGAGCAGCTTGGCCGAGGCCACGCCCTGGCGGTCGGCACCGCCTGTTGCAGGCGAAGGGTTCGTGACCGAGACCTGCACCGGGTGACCGTGGACATCGGCGAAGGCGCCCTCGATGACCACGAGCCTGCCGGCGTCCACATTGCCGCCCGCGCCGCCGCCGGTCTTGTAGCTGATCTGCACCGTGCCCGAGGGCGGCGCCCCGCTCGTGCCGTTGCCGAAGCGAATGGTGGCCCGGTCGTTCTGGTCCACCAGGACCATGAAGTGCCGGTCGTTGGGCTCGGAGCCGAGCAGGCTGTCCTGCTCGACGTAGCCACCGTTGGCCGCGGAGACCACGGCCGAGCCGTCGAGGTAGGGCGCGTGGTCGAGCAGGATGTCGAGATCGACGAGCCCCCGGGCGTCGAAGAGCTGGGTGCGGGTCTCCGAGCTCTCGACCACACACAGCAGCTCGGGCGGGTCGGCGCCGGCCGGGAGGGTGACATCGGAGAGGAGCTGGAAGCGGACCGGCTCGGTCACCTCCTGGGTGCGCACGACCGTGCCCGCGGGGATGGCCACGTCCGCCGACGGCGGCCGCGCGAGCTTGAGCAGTACCTCGGCGGTCGCGGCCTGAGCACCGTGGAGCTTGTAGCCGAGCATGCGAGCGAGCGCGATGACGTTCTTGCGCTGGGTAGCGGTGGAGAGCCGGGACTCGCGGGCCTGGTTGTCGAGGTAGAAGGTCAGCACGTCCCCGACGAACGCATACATCTCGATGAGCAGGTTGCCGAAGCTCGCCACCGAGAAGTCGGACCAGTCCGGGAACACGCTCTTCACGAGCGCGATCAGCCGCGCCCGCAGGGCGTCGAAGTCCTTGTCCGTGTAGTCGAGGCTGGTCGGGAGCACGGCCACGGGTTTCACCTCCAAGGGGGCAAAGCCCGGAGGGGCCCTGGCGGGGACAGGCTCAGGCCTCGATCGCCAGCGTCACCTCGCCGGGCTGCTCGTCACCGCGACCGGCTCGTCTCGCTGGACGGAACCGCACCCGCAGAAGCAGTGAGGCGTCTTCTCGGCTGACCGAGACCTCCACCAGCTCGGCCTCGGGGACCCAGCGTTTGAGGGCGTCCCGGACCTGCACCCGGGCGAGTTCGGCCAGGGCCGCGTCGTTGCGCTGGTGGCGCAGGAGATCGAGGCCGGCGCCGAAGGCTGTGCGCCAGGGCAGCTCGCCCGAGGATCGGGGCGTAGCGCCGCAGGTCATGAGTGCCTGAAGCACCTTCGACCCGAGCAGGTCCGCGCCGGTGTCGGAGGCGAAGTCCCGCTTCTTGTCCCTCCTGAACGGGACCAGCAGGCCCCGGCTCTGGCTCTCGTGGTCGTTCATCGCGTTCCTCCTACGGCACCGGCACCGCATCGCGGGCGGTCTTGAGCGCGTCCACGATGGCGTTGAGCGGCGGCACCACGTCGTCGAGCGGCCGGCCCGCGAGATTGGACAGGTCCGGGATCTCGGGTCCGCCCACCATGCCCATGAACAGGTTGATGAGCCCGATGAGCTTGCCGAGCGCGGCCAGGCTCTTGCCAACGTTCGCCGCCTCCTGCGCCACGTTCGCCTGGGCGCACTGGGCGATGGCCATCAGCCCCGCGTCGTCGAGGTTCGTGGCCCGGTCGATGACCCCGAGGATCTGCTGCATCTGTTGCTGCAGGTGCATGATCTCGCTGCGCGCCCGGAGCAGCGTGTCGATCACCAGGTCGATGAGCCCGATGATGGTGAGCGGGATCGAGAGCTGCGGGATGAGCTTGAGGAGCTTGGCCACCTTCTCGGCGAGGTCCGGCAGGCAAGCCGCGATGGCGGTTGGGTCAGGCGGCGGACCGAGCGTGTCCGGGATGGCCTTGATGCAGTTGAAGACCGCGACCACGGTGTCGATGATGTCGAAGATCGGCACGAGCGGGGTGAGCGCGGGCTGGATCACCTCCATCAGGTTGATGTGCTCGATCTGAATCCCGCCCGGCAGCGTCAGGTTGAAGGGGTCGGGGATTTCGGGGATCTCGATGCAAATGGGCAAGGCCACGGCCGCCTCCTTCAGATGGGGTCCGCGACCGGGCGCACGGCCCGGCCGGCGATGGTCACCTGCGCCGCCTCGAGGCTGATGGCGCCGACCGCGCGGATGGTGATCGCCGTGGTCCCCTCGAGCGTGATGGTGTTTTCCTCGGCGTCGAAGAGCAGGTAGTCGCCGGTCTTGCGGTTGGTGAGCTTGAGCTTCTTGGCCTTGTCCGTCTCGTCGAGCTCGATGCGGAAGGTGGGCGTGGCAATGACCCGGTTGTCGGGCGGGTCCTTCTGGGCCTCCTCGGGTACTTCGCTCTCGCCGTCCGGCTTGCCCCACTGGGCGGACAGGTAGTAGGGCGCGTCCACGTCGCCCTGGTTGAAGAAGACCGCGACCTCGGCCCCCTCCTCGGGCACGGCGAAGAAGCCTCGGTCCTTGAAACCGCCGCCCGCGGTGCCGAGCGGCCAGGCCCAGGCGCTGAACGGCTCGAGCACGCCCGGGATGCACACACGCACCCGGCCGAGCTTCTCGGGGTCGCTCCTGTGGGTCACGTAGCCCACGTACATGCCCGGCAGCCGGGTGTCGTGCGCGCCGATGTCGTCGTCGAATTGGCTGTAGGACATGGCTACTCCATCACGCTCATCCCGGCCTCGGGGTCGTCGTAGCCGATGCGTCGGCCGTCACGGCGATACTCGATGCGGGTCGCGCCGGTCTCCGGGTCCACGGCCTCGACCTGGGTCATCTCCCCGTCGGTGCGCGGTCGGCTGGTGTTGCGCTCGCCCCGCTGCTCGCGGGCGACCTGGCGGGCGCGGCGACCCTGGCCGTCGCGGGTGAGCTTGAGCTCGCAGGTGTAGCCCGAGGACGAGACGACGTGCTTGACCCCGGTGACGTAGTACTTGCCCGAGAGCAGCCCGGAGATGCCGCGCACCTCGACGATGCTCTTGGCGTGCAGGGTCGGGTCGCCCACGACCTGCATCGAGAGCTTCACGGTCGCCCGCTCGGCGCGGCGGAACCTGGCCGCGGACTCGCGCGCGGCCCGGCCCGCGGTGGGCGCCGAGGTCGGATGCACGCTCGCCGTGGCGTTGCGCGTCTCGAGCGAGGTGGAGCCACTCTCCGGGTCCACCACCTCGACCACCTCGGCCAGAGTCGCGCGGCCGGCGGTGTCGTTGCTCGACGAACTCTCGATGGTCGAGCGGCTCATCGGGTCGCGGCCGCGCACGGTCACGCGGCCGGCGCGCTTGATGAGATCCGACTCGACGTTGACCGACAGGATGTCCCCCCGGCCCGGGTCCGAGTACCAGGTGAAGACGTGGGTGGGCGCGGCCTCCTGGCGCCGCTCGTGGAAGTGGAACCCGCCGTCGTCCACGTAGAACTCGAACTCCTCCCGGGCAGCGAGCCGCCGCAGGAAGCGCGCGTCGGTCTCGGCGGTCTGGTTGACCACGTCGAGCACCTCGCCGGTGTCCTCGACGTCGATGAACTGCCCTTCGTAGCCGTGCTCCTCGGCGATCTGCCGGACCACCGCCGAACGGGTCACGTTCTCCCAGCTCCGGGTCTTGGCCTCGCGGTTCATCAGCGTAGAGAGGGCTTGCCCCTCGACCTCGAGCGTGGTGAAGCCCTTGAGCTTCTTGACCACCACCCGGCGCGGCACGGCCATGTTGCCCGCGTAGCCCCAGGAGACCTCCAGCGTGGCCCCGCCCATCAGGTCCTCGCGGTCGAATAGCGACATGTCCTGGTTGTCGAGCTGGAGCGAGAGCTTGTCGGCTTTGCTCTCGGCATCGTCGAAGGTGAAGCCGATGATGCGGCCGCCGAGCTCGAGCGGCTCGCCGCTCTCGGCGCGCTCGTCGGCGAGTAGCGTGATGCGGACACCGGGGGCGCTGCGGTCGATGATCGGGTTCATCCGCGCGACCTCCGTCCGGCCTCGCCGAGGATCACGTCGGTGAGCACGCGCAGCGAGGGGATGAAGAGGCGCCGACCCGCTTCGAGCCCGAGCGTCGGGTCCACGATGGGGTCGGGCTGGTAGTCGGCGATGGCCCACCAGAAGCCGCAGGCCCGGGGCAGCGGCGCGAAGTAGCGGCCCGCGAGATCCCAGAGCGTGTCGCCCTGGACCACGACGTGGACGCGGTTGTCGGTGTGCGCCTTGTACCGGTACGGCTCGCGCTCGGTCAGGTGCAGCACGCCGTCGGCGTCGTGGACACCGAAGGTGAAGCTGTGGCGGGAGCCCACGCGCGGCGGCACGGCTACACCTCCTCCCGAAGGGCTTCGGAGGTCACCCGCGCGTCGAGGATCTCCTCGAAGCCTACGGTGGCTGCGTAGACGAGCACCGTGCCGTCCACCCCGACCTGGCGGTACTGGAACTCGACGTCGGTCACCACCGCCTCGACGGTGATGACCTCGGGCCAGATGACGAGCACCCGCGGCGGTGCCGTGCTCGCGATGTCCTCGGTGCCCTCGGGCGGCACGGTGAGCGCTCGCAGGAACCTGCGGAACTCCATGATGTCGGGCTCGCCCGGCTGCTCCACGGCGAAAAAGCGGTCGAGGTAGAACTCGACCCCCGAGAGCTGGCGGTTGCCCGTGGATTGGAACTGCAGCACCTGGTGCGACAGCCCGGGGACGGCCAGGCGGTTCCAGTTGACCTGGAGCTTCTCCGAGAGCTGCGTCGGGTTGAGCAGGCACTCCATCGACTCACCGGTCGTCACGTTGACGAGCACGCAGCGGGGAGGAGCGACCATGGCGAGCTCGATACCCATCGTCACCTCAGTAGGCCGGCACCGGCGAGAACGACCTCGCCGCCGCGTCGGAGCCCGCGTTGTGGGTGGCCCGGGCGATGGTCTCGCCGTCCACCTGGACGTTGATCTGGAAGGGCGGCGCCTGCCCGCGTTCCCGCGCCTGGGAGTTGGCGAAGGCCATCATGTTGGCCTCGAGCTGGGCGAACTCGTTCATGCGGCCGGTGGCCTCGGCGCTCGAAGGCATCGAGGACGTGGCCGCCTCGGACCGCGCGGCAGTGGCCTCGGTCCGGCCCACGGCGGCGAACTCGTCCTCGGTGCGCACCTCGGTCGAGAGCGGCGTGCGCTTGAGCCGCTCGAGGCTCGCGGGCAGGAGCGCGTCCGGGATGCGCCGCAGGATGCGGATCACCAGGTCGCGGATCCCGTCGAAGACCGCCTTGATGGCCCGGCCCACGCCGCGGAAGAAGTCCACCACCGGCTGCAGGAAGCTCATGATGCCGTCGGCGATGCTGCGGAAGAGGTTCTTGAACCAGCGGCCGATGCCCACGAAGAACTGCCCGATGGCGCGGAAGAAGCCGACCACCGTGTCGATGGCCGACGAGATGGCGTTGGGCAGGGTCTCGGTGAACCAGAGGTAGATCTTGGCCGCCGTCTCGCCGATCCAGGTGCCGGCGATGACGAAGGCGTCCTTGACCGCGTTCACCACCCAGATGACGGCGGTGATGATCTTGATGAGGCCACCGAGCGCCAGGGTGATCACGGTGACGATGCCGCCGAAGACCTGCCCCAGGAACTCGCCGAGCGAGCGCCACGAGCTCGTGGACTCGTCGGTGGCCGAGGTGGAGTCGCTGGTCGAGCCGGTGAGCGTGTTCCAGGCGTTCTTCAGGTCGCCGAGCGCCTCGCCAACCACCTCGAAGGCCGGCCCGATGTACTCCATCATCGAGCGGAACCCGGCGATGATGCCGCCGGTGATGCGGGCGAAGATGGCGACGAGCTTGGCCAGCCACTTGACCACGGTGGCGATGGCCGAGCCCGCGACCTCGCCGAAGCTGCGGAACTCGGCGCTCGGCAGCGACGCCGCCCCGCCCGTGAAGCCGCTGAAGATGCCAGCGATCTCCTGGCCCAGCTCGGAGAAGGCAGCGACCAGATCCTCGAAGACCGGCCGCGCCTCTTCGATGGTGCGGGTGAAGCCCGCCTTGAACCCCTCCCAGATCTGCTGGATGCGATAGACGATCTGGTAGAGCGAGATCAGGAAGCGCTTGAGCCCCTGGTTCTCGGCGCGGTTCAGCTCCTCGCGCACCGCGCCGGAGAACCCGCCCTGCTCGAAGAGCTGCTTCAGGCCGTTGAAGAACAGCGTCACCCGCTCCCACACGCGCCGGGCGAAGTCGGCGATGCCGCCGACGTTGCGCCGGAACGCGACCACGAAGGCGGCGACCACCGCGCCGAGCACGGCGACGATCAGGATCGCCGGCAGCAGCGTCGCGAGAATGCCGCCGATGGTGATCCCGAGCGCTTTGAAGGCGATGGCCAGCAAGGCGATGGCAGCCTTGGCCGCGATGACCCCGCCCACGAGCATGAGGAAGCCGCCCACCGCGACCACCAGGCCGGCGAAGATCTTCTTGATGGGTGCGGGGATGGCCTGGAACGCCCGCAAGATGGCATTGAGCACGTTGACGATCACCCGCACGATGGGCTTGAACACGGCTGCGAAGGGCTCGCCGAGGACCACGGCGAAGGTCTGGAGCGTGCCCTTGAGCAGCGTCTTCTGCCCCTCGAAGGTATCGAGGAGCCGCTCACGGAAGCTCGCGGCCGTGCCCTCGGCGCCGGTCATCTCCCGGCGCAACCCCGCGATGGCCTCTGCTCCTCGCAGAGTCACCTCCGCGCCGTCGCGCATGGTGGTGAAGCTCGCGTTCATCACGGCATTGAAGGCGAGCAGCCCTCGGGCGCCGAACGCGGTTACCACCCGCCGGTTGCGTTCCTCCTCGCTCATGTCGCGGGTCCGGTCGGCGAACTCGCTCATGATGTCGATCATCGAGCGCATGCGGCCCGAGCTCTGATCGAAGACCTGGATGCCGGCGCTGGTGACCGCCTGCTGCGCTCGCTGGTCCGAGCCCACTCGGCGGGTCGCCTCGCGCAGCGCGGTGGCCGAGCTCGATGCGTCGATGTTGCGGTTGCGCAGGAGCCCCATGCCGATCAGCACGTCGTCGAGGCTCTGGTTGAACACCGCGCCGCTGGCCGCCGCCTTGGCCAGGCCCGCCTCGAAGTCGCGGGTCTGGAAGTTGGTGAGCTGGGTGATGCGCAGCAGCCGGTCGGTGACGCTGGCCGCCTGGTCCGCGGCGAGACCGTAGGCGTTGAGCGTGCCCACCACTGCCTCGGCCGCCGAAGCCACGCCGAGCTGGCCAAGCGAGCCCGCGGCCAGGTCGAGTACCGGGATCAGGGTGCGAGTCGCCTGCTCTGCGGTCTGCCCCGCCGTGGCCAGGGACAGGAGCCCGGCCACGGCCTCGTCGGGCGAGAACTGGGTCTGGATGCCGGCTTCGATGGCCGCATTCCTTAGCATGGCGAGGTCGCGGCTCGTGGCCCGGGTGACCGCGCCCACGGCGGCGAGCCCCTGCTCGAACTTGCCCGCCGCGTTGGCGAGCGCGAAGGCGCCGGCCACCATTGCCGCGCCCGCGGTGAACACCGCGAGCCCGATCCCGAGCTGGCGGAAGGCGCTCGTCATCCGGTCGGTCCCGCCGGTGACCCGCTCGTCGAGGCTGGAGAAGCGGTGCTCGAGCCGGGCCATCTTCGCGGACGCGAGGTCCCGCGCGGTGAAGATGAAGCCGAGCCCGAGGTTATTGAGTGCCACCGCCTACCTCCTCTTGCTCGCCTTCTCGATCTCCTTGGCCTCACGGCTGCGCTGCTGACCGATGCGCTCGATGAGCCAGTCGCGGTCCGAGACCGGGAGCTCGAGCACCTCGCTCATGCTCGCACCCAGCCCCGAGCCGCCGTGCTGCCGCCAGCAGACCTGGAACACGCCTTCGCGCCACGCATCGAGGTCTACCCGAGGAAAGAGCTGCCCCGGTCCCGGCGCCTCGCCGTCCGCTCCTTCGCCGGCATGAAGAAGGTCCGGTCGAAAGGGAGGTCGATCTCCTGCGAGGCGAAGCACTCGGGGCACTCGATCTCGATGGCCGTGTCCACGCCGCAGTCCACCCGGTCGAACTCGTCGACCAGGAAGTCGGCGTCGCGCATGGTCAGCTCCTCGATGACCTTGCGCCGCTCGCGCGCATCCACGCCCTCGATCTCGCTGACGCGGAAGGCGAGCATGGCCGAGAGCAGCTTGTCCCCGGCGCTGCGACGGAGCTGGGGCAGCCGCCGCTCGTCCGCCCCGGTGAGCAACCGGAACCAGACCCGCTTGCCTGAGTCGGGCAGCACGGTCTCGAAGCGGTTGTCGGCGGTGAAGGCCGCCCGGCTCTCGTCGGGGAGGGGCCGGCACGGCAGCTCGTTCAGGTCCAGCTCCCACTCGATCCGCGCCCGGCAGGCGTCGTTCTGGCAGGGCACCGAGAAGGCGTACTTGGCGCCGTAGGTCAGCCCCCGGATCTTGAGCAGCGCGAAGAAGCGGTCACCCTGGAGCACCTTGCCCCAGTCGATGACCTTGTCCCCGAAGTCGTAGGGCCCGGCCTCGAGCGTCTCCTCCCAGCAGGCGCCGAGCAGCTCGTCGACCTGGCCGCCGGCCTTGGCCAGCTTGCGGTCGGCGAGGATCCGCTCCTCGCGCACCAGCATGGCGCGGATGCGCCCGGTGAGCCCCGACGGGCAGGTGATGATCTCGGACATGGCGTGCACCTCCTCGGGAGTTGGGTCTCCCAGGAGGGCAAAGCCCGAGGTGCGTCTGGCGGGGACAGGGCGACCTGAAGTATGATGACCCCCGGCGCGCAGGCCTATCCCCTGGACAAGAGACGACTCTCGGGCCACGCGTGCCCGGGAGGTCCCCAGGTGGAGATGAAGAACAAGATGACTCGCAAGCTCGCCGTGGGAACGGCGCTTGCGGTTGGTGTCGGACTCCTGACAGCGTGCTGGTTGAAATGCGGCAACTCGTCCTCGGGCTCGGCCGCGTCGCCGCCGCCGAGCAGAACCGTGAGCACTCTCCCCTACGATCTGTCCAGTCCGGACGATCGCATCGTGCTGCCCATGGCGCTCGCAGAAATATCAGGGCTCACGGACCTCTCTCCGACCCAGGTCGCTTGCGTTCAGGATGAGGAGGGAACCGTCTATGTGTACGACATCAAGCGACGAGATGTCGTGCGGAAGGTCCCATTCTCGGCAGCAGGCGACTTCGAAGGGCTCACGGCGGTCGAGCACGGTTTCTTCGCATTGAGGAGCGACGGCGTGCTATTCGAAATCACGGAGTCTCCGAGCGGTGTGACCGTGAGAGAGCATGTTCTTTCGCTGCCAACAAAGGACAACGAAGGACTTGCATATGACTCGAAACACCAGCGCTTACTGATCTCACCGAAGAGTCGGCTAGGGAAGGGCAAGGCCGCCAAGTTCGACCGCGCAATCTACTCCTTCGATCTCGAGAGCAGGAGACTCTCATCGGACGCGGTGTTGGACTGGAGCGTTCGTGACGTCATGGATTTCGCCGAAGCCCATGGTCTGACGCTCCCCATGAAGGCCAGAAAGAAGGGCGACATGCGCATCACCCTGCGCCTCTTACCTTCTTCCCTGGCCGTGCACCCGATTACCGATGAGATCTACATCCTGTCCGCTATCGACGGCATCCTGATCTCGCTGGGCAGAGACGGCGCTGTCACTGGATATGCCATGCTCGATCGGGGGTTGTTCCCCCAACCCGAGGGCGTGACCTTCATGGGCTCGGGCGACATGCTCATCTCCAACGAGGGTGCAGGGGGCGTTCCGACGCTCCTGCGCTTCAAGTGGCGACGCGGATCTTCCCGATAATACTCCGCCGATTTTTGCACATGTTTTGGGGGAGGTGTGTATCGCTACGACTGTCGCTGGTCGCGATAGTTCTGTTCTTTGTACGATGTGTTTATACGATGATATGATGCCGTTGTTGCTCTGGCGGTGAAGGTGCCACAGACAGCACGGCAAGGAGGCCCGTACATGAAACAACCCATTGCAATCGCGATAATAGCGAGCGTTATCGGCGGAGCGCGGAGAGGATCCGCAAGACCGTCTAATCCTTGGCCGAAGACTACTCGATGAGCGCTGAGCAGTGGGAGAACATCTATGGGATTACTACCCAATACGCCCAAGACAAAACAGCATTGCTCCAAAGCTCCCTCGAGTCGTTCCAACAGCGGTGATCTCAATCTGCGCGCCGTGCAGAACCATATCGAGTCTCTCGACAGGGTGATGCAAAGAAGGCTCGAAACCATCACCGACTTCGACATGCTTCGCGAGGAGCTCAGCAAGGTGGTTCGACCTCCCGAGTACATCAAGCGTGAGATGAAGAGCGCTGTCGGCGACACTCCTTTGCCGTGAGCCAACCCGTTTGAATCCATAAAGCCACCCCGATCGGCATCGGGGTTATCCCATCCAAATTCCTCTCAGCATTTCATGGTTGCGAACCAACTCATATTTCTCTTGTTGAAGTGGATAGTCCCACGAGCCGGCACGGTGCTCGATACGCCCTCCAAAACCGGTCTTGAACCGATACATGCCATGGAACGGATGCGTCGGATCGTTGCTGGAAGATATCGCGCCCATGTCGTAAGTCGTACAATGCATCGCCCGCGCGTCTCTGATTGCCTGCCATTGAATGGCGTAGGGTCCCATCAGATTCCGACAACAATTGGTAGAGGCCCCGAACAAGTACGTCGCTCTCGATTTTGAAAAAACAACGATGGCTCCGGCGAGTGTGTCGCGTCCGTGAACGGCAAGAAAAAAGCGAACTTCCGGTGAATCCGCGATGGCAGTTGTCTCGAATATCGCTGAGAAGTGTCTGTAGTCGCATGGAAGAAATCCATTTCGCTGAGCGGTCTGCAAATATACATCAAAAAAGAGAGGCAGCGCCGAGAAATCGGCATTGACGACGCGCACGCCTTTTCGCTCAGACAAGCGAATATTGTACCGCGTCTTGGGCTTCATCCGGCTTAGAATCTCATCTTCGGTTCCCGAGATGTCGATCACGAGTGAGTCAGCAACCGTCAGATCGAACGGCGCTTTGCGGAGATTCCAGCTTTGGGTCGAGAAGTTCATGCGAATCTCCCGAAGGCGATCATCGGGTCGGCTGAGGTCTCGCGTGTCGCGGCCCGCGACTCTGTCACCCGCGCCGTCATCCAATGTATATGGATCAAACCATGGCAAATCGTAGCGAATGAAAGCCGAGGAGGGTTCCAAGTGCTTCGATATTGCATCAGACATTGTTTCCAGGAAAACGCCGTATTCCTCCGCGGCCGGTACGTACTCTGGTCCTTGAGGGACATAGACAGCAACGATTTCATGGTCGAGGCGCTTGGTCAGAACCAATACGTCTCCCAAAGGCGACGGTAGCGATAGGTCAAAAGCGGAAACAGTCCAGCCCAGTCTGTTCTTCACTCGGCCCCAAAAGGAGGTCTGAAACAAGATGTCCGTTGGATAGAGATTTTGTGGGGATTTGGGAGTGATGTTGAGTTTCATCTGCCCTGTACTTTCCGTCGTAAATACCGCCGAAACATGACCTGTCCGATCCGCAGCCCACCCCAGCATACTGATCCGGGCTGCCGATATCGCGCAGTCAGCCGACCTTGCTGGGTCTTGACGTTGCCGGCCAACCGTCAGAGATCCATTTGTCCAGCGGCTTCCGGCTGATACAGCACCTCTATGATACGCAGTTTCCGACGTTTCCCACTGGGCACCGGCCACTCGATCACCTGCCCGACGGACAGCCCCAGAAGAGCCGAGCCCACGGGCGCCAGGACTGAAATCCGGCCGGCCGCAGCGTCAGCATCCGCGGGATACACCAGTGTTACAGTTTTGGTCACGCGGGTTTCCGTATCTTCAAATACCACCCGGGAATTCATCGTCACTGCATCAGGCGGAATTTCCGTCGATTTTACGACCGTGGCTCTGGCCAGTTCCGCCTCCAGCTCCGACACGGTGTCCGACCGGGTGTGCAGAAGCATGGTCTCGAGGAGTGCCATGTCTGTTTCGGTCACATAAATCCGACGATCTTCCACGCTACGTCTCCTTCACTAAGCATCGCTACGATGACTGTTGTTCAAGTTACCTTGAGCGCCGAAGTCAGGCGCCAACGCTGGCTGTTTTTTCAGCCAGCACAGGATTGGGCTCTCCGCAACCACTCACAACAAACGGGATCGGCCGAGGGTCGATGCCCGCAGCGACCTCGTCGAACGCCGACTACCGATGCTGTGTACGGGTGGCTTCCGTGCGGAAGGAGTCGTCGGTCACAGACCTCGCCCCCATCTTCGGCCGCACTGCTGCGGTCGAAGTTCTGATAGCGTCTGTACCAGGGCGAAGAAGTTGTCTCACAGGAACTCCTATCCCAATCTAAACCAACCATTCATAACAGGATGGTTGGAATTCTCAAGGAAAATTGACGACGACTTGGCACGAAAAGACAGCGCCGCAGCGACCACCTTGATTCGCGAAGAAATCAGCACAGTCAAGGGATGCGACACGGATCGCTCGTAAGCGAACGTTCGAGCCGCTCCATGTCATCCATATAGGCTGGAGCATAGCTCAGATAGAAGGCCAGCGCTCGGCCGAAGCGCTCACCAGCCGCTCCGTGCAGGAGGAACCCGGAGATTTCGCGCTCCCGGGTCAGCAGCCGTCCGGCATGCAGCACGACGTGTCGCTCATCCGCGGATAGCGAGCGAAGCACGCGACGAAGAGCCGTGCGCGCCCGCGGTTGGTACATCCAGAAGTACAGCAGATCCAGGGTGTGCAGGATCAAGGTCTTCTCCAGGCCAGCAGCCTCCTCGCGGACCGTGCGCAGCAGTTCTTTAGGCGAGTGCAGCAGCGCCAACACGTCGGTGCCCGGCAGCAGTAGCTCCAGCCGGTTGAAGGCCTCGAAGAAGTCGCGCAGCTTGGTGCCGTAGTCGGCCAGGCGCTGACGGATGTTGTGGCGACGATCGGCCAGCCCCTCGATGACTCCGGCCACTAGGTCAGAGGCGAGCTTGGTGATCACCGCGGCCCATGCCTGCAGCTCCGTCAACGGATCGGTCACCCCGACGAAGGAGAGCGTCGGCACCAGGGCAGCGCTCAACCCGATGGCCAGCGGGATGGCCAGCAGGCTGCGGAAGAAGTTTCCCACTACAGCCTCGCGGGGCAACTCCCTCAACAGGTTGTGTGTGGAGATATAGAGCCCGTTGGCCAGGGCGATGGCCGCATAGAGAAGCGCCGGAGAGGTCGCCGTGTTGATGCCCATGGCACGGTCGAGCAGCAGGGTCTTGATCAGATAGTCGAGCAGCGGCACCGAAAAGCCCGTGAACATCAGCGACTCGGCCAGGCGGCTCAAGTTGATATGGTCGCGCCAAAGCAGCAGTCCACGGTGCAGCCCGCAACCGCCGAGTACCGACTGCAGCGCGTTGCGCAGGCCGGTGATGACGAACCAGATCGGCGCTCCGAGGAAGGCCAGCAGCCACCAGTCCTTGGTCAGGGCGAAGGTGGCAAATGCCGGCAGGAATCCAAGCAGCACCTTGAGCACGTTCTTCCATCCGGTCGGCAGGTTGCGCCAAACGAACCGCGGCGGTCGTAGAGGAGCGGGCTGCAGCGTCACCTTCTCCAGATCGGACTCGCGGAACCCGCCCAGGGTCGCCAGGTTTCCCATACCGTCGATCAGGGACACCTCATCGAGCACCCAGCCGCGACGCGGTCCGCGCGGCTCCGACCAGTCCTCGACCTGGCGGCGCCGGGTCAGGGTGGAGCTCTTGCCGAGCAGTAGCTCGCGCACCGGCGGCCAGACCCGATAGCTGTGGACCTGTGCCTGAACGGGCAAGCGGCGGCGGCCCGGCCCGCCGCGGTCGATCACCCTTCGGGTTCGCCGCGGCAGGGTTTCGAGCACGGTCAGGCCCATGCCAGGGAAGCGGTGTGAGCGGCCGGTGGAATCGCTGCCCAGGCACGCCTTGAGCGGGGTGTGGGCGTAGTGCTTGCGCAGCTCAATCAGCCCGTGCAACACGTGTTCAAGACGCGCCGCCCGCTCGGTCTCGCCCAATGCCTTGGCGTGCTCGATGCGCTCGTGAAGCAGTCGCTTCAGCGGACGGGGATTCGGATCGACGATCGCCAGGCGAAGCCGGTCGATTTCCGCGCTGGCCTCGGCCCTGCCAGCAGCATGATCCTTGAGGTTGAAAACCTCGAGGTGCGTGATCCTGCCGGCGCATTCGTGCACCAACTCGAGGACATCGTCCGCGTCCAGCCCACTGCAGTTCAGCGTCAGGCGGTAGCCGGAAGGCAGGGCGTTGAGCCGCTCCACAAGCTCACGGGGTGAGATCGACGACAGGACTGGCGCACCCGGGCCGTGCTCAGGCCGGCCCGGATCGGGCAACTCGGGATTCGTCTCCGGGCGCAGGAAGCGCTCCACGACCCCTTCCGCATCGAGCTCGCGCATCGCGGCCATCTGATGTTCGAGATCGAGGCGCAGCTCGGTTGTGGCAGCAGCCGAAGCGCGGAGCTCGGCAAGTCGAGCCTCGAACCTGGGCAACAGCTGGGCCTCAATGAACTCGCCCAGATGTAGGAGGCTCGCCTGGCCGTCCCCTACGGATTCGGCGAAGGCCTCGGGTGACAGCGGCGGTATCTCGATGCCCAGATCGGTCGACAACGTCTGGCGGTGCCGGAGGTTGAACGCATCGAGGGTGGCGAGCACGTACTGCCTCTGCCAGGCGGCCACCTCCAGTCCCTCGGCGAACAGGGCGCGCACTCGTGCTTCGCCCAGAAACGCCTGGAAGTCCTCCGCACCCAAGAAGCCGCGGGGAATCCACATGAGATACACGAAGCGATCGCGGGAACGGACCTGGAATTCCACGCCCACTCGCACGTTGACGCCCATGGTTGCCGCAGCCTCCAGCAATTCGGCGGCCGCCGCGGCTGGAACGTAGTGGTAGTAGACCACGGTCAGCCGGCGAATCCCCTTGATCCAGGCATCCAGAATGAGATGGGAGGGTGACTTGCGCCCCTTCGTGTGAGCGTCGTGGACGTGATCGTCGAAGGCCAGCTGGTTCCAGTCCTCTGGCATCTCCAACAGGTAGTGGCGGGCGAGCAGGCGGCGGATGTGCCGTGGATTACCGGCCGAGGCGGTACGGAACTCGTGGGCTAGCTCGAGCTGCCGGCCCCGGTCATGCCGTGTCCGCAGCAGCTCCTTCATGATCTGTACGAGCACCCGGGCTGCATTGCGTGGCAGCGTGCTCTGGGCACGGCCAGATACCTCGTCCCGTAGGGCACGCAGGGCGCCGAGCCGCTCCTCGGCCCGGCCGGCCTCCAACGAGTCGAGAAGATGCATCACGGCAAACGCCACTCGCATGTCCCGCGGCGCGGTCATCTCCTTGATGCCCCGCGGGTGGAGGGTAACGTCGAAGAGGGCCCCGATATGGCCAGGCAGCGCCGGCTGGGCCAGATGCTCGTTGATGAGGTCAACGAGTTCGTAGTCCTCGCGATCGAACCGGCCTACGTAACGTGACCGACGTTGCGGCACGACCCCTGGGTGTTCGGACGCTGATCCGGGAGAGCCTTTCTCTCGCCGTTCCGAGGTACTGCTTCGCGCGTTTCTCACATCGACCTCTCAACCCCGAAGGCCGCTGGCTGGAATAGTCCGTGGCAGATCTTGAGGGCGTATTCTCATGACGTGCCCTCGCTGCAAGCCGGCCGCTGTCCGAGGAACACATCGTGCCCGGTGTTGCTGTACGAGCTGTGCTCGAAAGGGACAGCGAGCGGATCGAACAAATCTAGGCCAGCGTCGCCTTGAGGTGCGCGGCGTTGTGGCCGCTGCCGAGATCGAGCAGGGTCCGGGGCGGCCGGTGGCAGTGCCTTCTGAACATACGCCGGTATACGCCGGTTGAAGGCAGCCTCCTCGGCGTGGTCGGCCACCGATGTCAGCAGTGGGTACCAGTCCGCCAGCTCGCGGTGGAGCCACAAACAGGTTTCCCTGGTGCGCTCGTTCAACTGCTTGCTCCTTCCTTCTCGGTGCCTGACCCATGGTCGATCTGCCGGGAGATCCACCGATCGATGTCGGCGCGGCGGAAGCGCCACTGTCCCCGAACCTTGAAGCCCGGAAGCTGTCCGGACTGCGCCATCGTGTAGGTCGTCTTCTCCCCGATCTTCAGGAGCGATGCGACCTCGCGGATGGTCAGGATCTCGTCATCGGCCACGTGTCGTTCTCCAGCATCAGGCCTCATGGTCGAGAATTTCTACCAAACATTGCCAATAAACACAACCTGATACCAGGGCGACCCAGGGTGGCCCGCCGTGGCCAACACACTTGGTGCGAGCTGACGCACCGATGGCGGGCCGGCTGTTCCAATTGCTGAAAGACGGGGCTACTGCACCAGCTCGAAGAAGTCGTAGGTGAGCGTGACCGACTCGATGACGTTCTCGTCGGCCTCGTTGTCCCAGTCGCCGGCGACGAACTTCACGGGCCAGGCGCGGGAGAGGGACCAGCGGCGCAGGGTGGTGCCGTCGCGGTCCTGCTGCACGATGTCGAGGTTGCGCTTGTAGTAGACGTCGGTGAGGCCGAGACCGCTCGAGGTGATCGCCACGTCCTGGAACCAGTCGAAGAGGTCCCGGTCCTGGGTGGCGCCGCGCTCGAGGGTCACGTCGGCGAAGGTCAGCCGGCCCGGGCTCTTGTTGGGGATGAGCGAGCCGCCCTCGAAGTACTGGACGTTCGCCACCTCGACCGACAGCTCGGAGCACTTCTGGAAGCCGGCGTGGCCGACGTCGTCGATCTCCACGATGAACTTGAACTTCTTGTGGAAGCTCCTGGGGTTGCCAATGACCGCCATGGTGTCGTCCTCCTATCTCACGCGCCGGCCGCGGCGAGCTCGGCCTCGAGGGCACGGGTGTCCTGACTGATCCGCAGTACGATGAACTCGGCCGGCTTGTTCGTGGCGAGACCGATGCGCGCGATGAGCTTGCCGGCGAAGATCACCGAGGGCGTATTCAGCGTCTCGGAGACGTCCACGAAGAAGGCCTTCGCGGGCTCGCGGGAGCGGAAGGCGCCGTTGTTCATCTGCGTGAGCAGGAATGCGGTGATGGTCCGGCGCACCTGGGCGCGCAGGCCCTCGGTGTTGTTCTTGTGCCTGGCGAACTGCAGCCCCTGCTTGAGACTGCGCTCGATGAAGATCACCCCGCGCCGCTCGGCGACGTAGGGGAAGTTGCCGCTCGCCTTGAGCGTGCGCGAGCCGTCGATGTAGCGCGGCAGGCCCGGGCCCGTGGTGAGCGGGTTGA
>CAZMRP010000002.1:0-39024 GCA_964568275.1 uncultured Myxococcales bacterium | reverse complement strand
GTGCGCGAGCCGTCGATGTAGCGCGGCAGGCCCGGGCCCGTGGTGAGCGGGTTGATGCGCTTCGGGTAGACCAGGTCGCGCTTGGCCTCCTCGAGCACCTCGTCGGTTTCGAAGCCGAGCACGCCGAACATCCGGCCCTTGTCGATGCCCGCGGGCGGGTCGTAGACACCTCCGGGGCGGGCCGAGTCGGTGCGGGCGTAGACGCCGGCGATGATGCCAGATGGCGGGACCGCCAGCTTGTCGCCCGGGCCGAACACGCTCTTGGCCGGGTTCAGCACCAGCACCCGCGGCCAGTAGATGGCGGCGAACTCGGTCAGCTCGCCGAGCGCGGCGGTGCCCGTCACGTAGGTGACGATGTCGGTCGCGCTCTGGTTCGCGGGCGGGTCGAGGATTGCGAACACGGTGCCGTCGCGGTCCACCTCGCAGTAGGCGACCATGGCGTTGTGGACCGCCGCGGTCGCGCGCCCGGGGACGAGCAGGAGCGAGAGGTCCTGCACCTGATCGAGGGCGTGCAGACCCGTCTTGCCCGCCTCGCTGCCGACGAAGTCGGTGTCATCGAGGCCCGTGAGGCCGTCGTTGCCGCCGGCGAGCTGCACGGTCTGCACGTCGGGCACGGCGGCGCCGGGCAGGAGCTGATCGATGACCCGGATCAGAACCGAGCCGCTGCGCCCGTCGTTGACGATGCGCTCGACGTAGCGGGCGTGGTCCGGATCCATGGTGAGGTTGGGGAAGGACTCGCGGTAGGTGCCGTCCTCGATCACGGCGAGGTCGAAGGCGTCGGCCTCGCCCGAGGTGGCGGCGCGGACCTCGACCTCCACCTGGTCGGCGTAGGCGCCGGGGTCCTTGCCCTCGACCCGGATCGCGTTGGCCGCCCCCGAGTCGCTGCCCGCGTGGACGTCGTTGTCGAACCCGAAGGCCACGGCGGTTGCGGGCTGGACCTGGAGCGTGACCGCGGCTCCGGTGGCCACGGTGCGCAGCTCGAGCACGGCGCCCGCGCCGGCCTCGACGGTCACGGCGGGGATGGCGGGCTCGACGAGCGCCTCGATCTCGGCCACGGTCACGGCGCCGAGGTCGGCGACGTTGCCGAGGCCGGTGGCAGCGCCGGCCGGGAAGCCGAGCACGGCGTTGGCCGTGCCGCCCGTCACCTCCACCCTGCTCGCGGTCCCCTCGGTGTCGCTCGCCAGGGTCAGTACACCCAGCTCGACCGTTGCCTTGCCTCCGGCGATCTGGGCGTTGATGGCGGCGGCCAGCTCGATTGCCGTGGCCGCGCCGATGTCGGCGAAGTCGCCGGCGTCGAAGGTCACGGTCTGGATGAGACCGCCGTCGAAGCGGAGCGTCAGCGTCTGATCGCCTGCGAGCGCGAACGGCCCAGGGCCGCCTGCCGCGACCATGGCCGCGGAGCCGTTGAAGGTAACCTCGTCGTCCGGGCCGCCGCTCACCGACAGCACCAGCCGGTCGCCGTCCGCGAGCGCGAAGGGTGCGGCAGCGGCGCTGATCGCCACGGGCGGCGTCGGCGTGCCGGGCGTGGTCAGGAAGCCGAAGGCGCGGATGGCCGTCGCGGTGGCGGGGTCCGACACGTCGGTGTGATGGACCGTGCGAACGACCCAGAGCTGGCTGCCGCCGTTTTCGAAGAAGCCCATGGCCGCGAGCGCCAGGTCCGAGTCCGGGGTGAACCCGCCGAAGCGCTGCCGGAACTCCTCGAAGGAGGTGCAGAGCACCGCGCTGTCGATCGGGCCGCGTTCGGTCACGCCGACCGCGCCGCCGACCGAGGTGGGCGCCGAGGGGATGCCGCGGACCGCGGGCTCCTCCTCGACGACGATGACCTTGGATGAAAGGAGCTGTCCGCTCATGGTCTACCTCTCGTTCTTGCGCCCGGAGCGCCGCGGGGCCTTCCGGGAAGGGTTCGTGTTGTTCTTGGGAACCGGCGCCTCGCGCCGGACGCGCAGCTCGCCGGCTCGCACGTCGCGGGCGACCTCGGGCACGAGCAGCACCGCCTCGTCGAGACCGGGCGTGATGCTTCCCGCGGGCAGGGTAAGCGATGAGGCGATCCGGCGGCCACCGCGTCCCGATGCCGGGGTGCAGGCGCACTTGCCAGCCGCCGCGCAGTAGATGTCGTGCGGAAGGTTGATCACCTTCATGCGTCTCGTGGTGTTGATGAGCGTGATGGTCACGGAGCACCTCCGGAAGCGATGGGCTCGGTCTCGAGCACGGCCTCGGCGACCGCTCTGCCGAGGTCAGCGGGCAGCCCTTCGTCGATGTCGAAGCCGCGGACGACGAAGCCCCAGGTGAAGGCCCGGACATCGTCGGGTCCGTCGAGCCGGGTCTGGAGCTCGCCTTCGGGATCCATCTCCCAGCGCACGGATTCGGAGTCGGGGGCGCCGGGGTCTCGCGGCAGCTCGACCCAGCGGTTGCGGTTGAGGAAGGTCGCCACGGCGGCCATGAGGTTGAGCAGCTCGACCGTGCGGTCCGAGGCTGCGGTCAGCGTGAAGGCGAGGTCGACCGTGAAAGGCGGCCGCCGGCGCATCAGCTCGGGGCCGCCCGCGCCGGGGACCACGTCCTCCTGGGGCTCGTTGGTGGAGAAGAACCGGTTCTCCACGACCCGGGGGCCCGAGAGCACGAGCGACGGGAGCTTGGACAGGGCCACGACGTTCATGCCGTCGACGGTCGTGTCGTCGTAGTCCACCGAGACGGTCATGCTCACGTTGGCGAGCACCTGTCGTTTCAGCTCGCGAAGCAGGGCCCTGACGAGCCGCGTGAGGTCCGACTCGCTGACGATGCGCGGCCGCAGGAAGCGGTAGGCGGCGGCGAGCGTCGCCTCTTCACCGGGAACGGGCACACCGCCCTCGTCGAGGTTGCGTAGGAGCACATCGGCGGTGCCTTCGAGATGAGCCGGGGTCCGGACGTCAGCGAGCCAAACGCCCGCCTCCTCGCGGACCGAGAGCACCTCGGCGGGCACGTCGTCGAACAGGACCGCGACGTTCTGGGCGAAGCCGGCCCCGGCGAGGCGCACGATGTCGCCGCCACTGCTCGGGCCGGAAACGGGATTGATGCTGGTCAGCGCGGGCACGGTCATCTCACACCCCCTCCGTGCTCTTGGGCACCGGTCCTGCAGCCAGGCCCATGATCGCTGCGACTCGGCCGAGGAAGCGCTTCTGCACTCCCTTCTCGAACACCCTGAAGGCAGGGCGCAGGAAGGGTCGCGCCGGGATGGTCACGACCACGACGCCCTTGCCCGAGCCGCCAGCCGGGGCCTGGCCCGCCTTGCGAAGCATCGCGAACAGGAATCGGCGCATGGCCGGGGTCATGGGGATGACGATGGGCCCGGCGCCGAACTCCTGGGTCTGGGCCACATCGACGACCGACTTGCCGTCCTTGCCGCGGGCCTTGCGGGGCACGCCCACGAAGGCCTCGTCGCCTTGAACGATGGCCGCGATCGCGTTGCGCAGATCGCCGTGGACGAGCAGCGCCTTGGTGCCGCCGCGACCCTTCATCTCGCGGGCCGCGAGGGTGAGCGGCGAGAGTGGCTTGAACGCCTCGCCGCCGGGCGCCTGCTTGGTGAAGCCCTGGACGATCTCCTTGCGCAGGAGCTGCGCCTCTTGCCTGAGCGCAGTGCCCACTGCCAGCTTGAGCTTGATCGGCGCGGCCGTGAGGATCCGCCGCGCGAGCCTCCAGTCTCCGGTCTTGGTGACGCTCATCCGGCCCTCCCCACCGCCTGCTGGCGGTCTTCGAAGGCTACGAGCAGGAGGTTGCGGCGGGGCCTGGCCATGTTGAGGCCGAAGCCGATGGGCCTTGCCTCGGTGACGTAGAGCCCGGGCGGCGTGCGGACCTCCTGGACGAGGTCACCGCACAGGTCGCGGAGCGCCGCCAGCCGATCACCGGGACGAATCAAGGCGTCGCCCGATGCGGCGTCCACCAGCCCCATGCGCTCGAGGTCCTTGAAGTGGAAGACGAGGTCGAGCCGGGATCGCGGGGCGTTGCCCGAGGCGAGCATCCGCAGCTCCTCGAAGACCTTGGTGTCGACCTGGCAGGGCACGCGCACCGGCGAAAGCTCCTGGCGCACACGCTCACCGATGCCGTCGTCGTCCTGGTCGACCACGACCGGCTCCTTGAAGTCAGGGTCGTAGCCTCCCTCCAGCGGGCCCGGACCGTCCGGGTCGACCGTCGCCATGGCGTACGTGTCGAGGCGACACAGCTCGGCCAGGAACTTGAAGATCAGCCTCCCTCGCATCACGCAGCCCCCAAGCCGGGAGGCCGGCGGTAGCGCGCGAGGATCGCATCGACCTCCGGGTCTCCGGACAGCGCTGCGGCGCGGGAGTCGGGGTCGAGCTTGTAGCTCTGGTCGCGGGTGCGCTCCTCGATGATCCGCCAGCGGCTGCGGGCCTCGCCCGACGAGTCATCGTCGGCGAGGAGCGGCAGCGACCGGAGGACGAGCAGCATGCACGCCCTGCGGATCTCGTGCGGCGTGCGGCCCTCGGGGGTGCCGTCGGGCTCGGTGAAGCCCCACAGACCTTCGGCGGTGACGTTGGCCGTCGCCTTGGGAAAGGTCCGCCCGCGGGTGAGCGAGATGCGCGGGGCGTCGAACCCCGGCGCCACAGGTGCGCCGACGACCACGAGGTCCGCGGGGTCGAGGGAGAGCTCCGTCGTGTCGATCGCGAGCCGGTCGATGGCGATCGGAGGCACGGGCGGCTCGATGCTCGCCGTGCCCCGTCCGTCCATGCGCAGGGTGAGCGAGCGCGGCTCGAAGAACCACCCCGTGATCCGGTCGATGGTGCTTCCGGCCTCCTCGATGAGCGCACTGAGCCGCTCGTCCGTGGCCTGGGCCGCGGTCACCCCCTCGGCGCGAAGATCGTCGACGGTCGCGTACACGTCACTTCCCGCGTCCCTTGCGGTCGGACGCCTTGCTCCCGCCGGACGCGAGAGCCGCCTCCGGCAGGTCCTCGGTCGTGACCGCATGCTCGGTCCGGGCCGCCGACACCTTGATGTCGTCGGTCGCGGCCTTGCGGGTGGCGCCGTCCTCCTTCTCGCGGGCGTCGAGGCCCTTGGCCTCGTCGTCCGTGCACACGTCGAAGGCGAGCGGCGAGTGCGGGTCGGACGGCACCTGGCGCACGGTGCGCAGGTAGTCGGCGACAGGCTGCTCGACGCGGTACCAGCCGCGCTCCTCGTGAAACTTGATGCCGCGGTACGTGTAACGCCTGAGCACGTGCCCCCGCCGCGGGTCGTGGGGCTTCAGGCGAACGAGCAAGGTATCCATCGGTCACGCCTCCTCGGATCAGAGCTGGACATTGATCGCCTTGGCCACACCGGGCTCCTCGGCGTACTTCACGTCGAAGCGCAGGGTGGCGACGATCTTGAGCGTGCCCTCGGAGATGTCGCGGGCCGACTCGATGCGGATCTGCCGCCAGATGCCGACGTGGATGTTCTTCGGGTTGCACAGCAGGATGACCGTCTGGTCGCTGCCGGCGCCCAGGTTCTCGGGGAAGAGCGGCACGGGCTGCACGGGCACGCCCGAGTACAGGACCGGCGTGTCGCCCTCGAGGAACTTGTCGCCCACGGCGGTTGCCCGCTCGGCGAGGGTGTTGCGGTAGTCGAGGTCGGCGTCGACGCTCGTCAGGAACCGCATGGCCTTCTTGTCGCGCAGGTGCTCGGACGGCAGCGTCTTGAGCATGTCGCGCATGAGGTCCTTCGAGATCGGGCTGGCGGCAGCGTCGACCACGTTGCTCGTGGCCTGCTTGAGAACGCCGTCCATCACCGCGAGGAACGCGTCGGCCGACGCGGTGTCGCCGGAGACGATCACCTCCTCGATGTCGCGGGCGATGGCCTCGGCCATCATCTCCATGATGGTCTGGCGCAGCTCGCCCCGCTCGATGCTGTCCTCGAGCGTCTCGTCGGACAGGCGCACCTCGGCCTTGAAGAGCTTGGCGTCGAGCTCGACCATGGACAGGTCGGGCTTGACGCGGTCACCCGCGACGAGGGCGGTGGCCTCAGCTCCGGGACGCAGGATGCGACTGCCGAACTTGATCTTCGAGATCTGCTGCTTGGGCGACGCCATGGGGACCACGGTCGCCAGCTTCATCAGGACGGACTCCTTGATGAGCAGGCGCATGAACTTCTGGGCCTGCGCCGGCTTGAGGATGCCGCCCCCGGCAGTGAGGTCCGCCAGGGCGAGGTCCGCCTTCTCCAGGATGGTGCGGTTGGTCATGTAGCTCATCGGTCGATCTCCTTTTCCCCGCCCGGGGGTCACACGTCGTGGAAGGAGACCGCCTTGTCGACGTTCTCCCGGTCGAGGCCGCGGTTGAGGTCCAGCGGCCAGCTCACGTCCTCGTCGTTCTCGGTCTGCCGTCGGCGCTCGCCCGAGGGCGCGCTGTTGGGCAGGCCGAAACGCTTCTCCAGTCTGGCCAGTCGCTGCTGCTGTTCGCGGACCGAGTCGGTGAGCGCGCGCAGCGTCGTGGTGAGCTCGCTGAGCTGGGCGGGTGCCTGCTCGGCGTTTCCGCCGCCAGCGGCTGCCTCGACTCCAGCGGGTCGTTCGTCGGCGCCGGGGCTCGGGTCGGGCTTGGCCGCGCCGGTGGCGACCAGCGCGGAGACCCGCCCGAGCGTGGCGCGCACGGTGGCGATGGTCTCGGCGAGCGGATCGGCGTCCTTGCCCTGGTCCCCTTCTCCAGTGTTCGCCTCGCCGGCGTCGGCCGGCGGAATGCCGGTCATCCCGGCCAGGCGATCCGAGACGGTTCGCAGCTCACCGGCCAGCTCGGCCAGCCTGGGCCGCGCCTCGTCCTCGGTGGCCGCGCCGAGAAGCTCGACCGCCTCGGTCAGCCCCTCGAGCGCCTCGAGTGCGACCGCGAGCGCGGAGCCTCCGTCAGGCTCACCCGCGGCCTCGTTCGAGTCGCCGCCGCCGTCCGTTCCCTCGGCCTCCACTTCGGCCGCGAGGTCCTGGATGTCCTCGGTCTCGTCCGCGGTGGCGGCCGCGGCTCCGTTGGTGTTCTCGTCCATGTCGTCACTCCTCTTCACGATGAGAAAGCGGTGGTTGTTGGCCGCGCGGTCGACGAGGGAAACCTCCTCGACCACGATGTCGAGCAGCCGGTTCACGCCTTCCTCGGCCTTCGAGCTCGTGCTCATGCGGCCCTCCGCTGCTCGTCTTCAGGGGCGGCAGGCGCCTCGCTCTCGGGGACTCTTCGAGCGGAGCCCCCGATCGAGAAGCCGGTGAGCTGGCCGTCCTTGACCTGCTCCCACAGCTCGTCGGCCAGGATCCGCACGGCGAGCAGCCAGGTGCCCTTGCGGACCTTGGTCTCCCCCATGTCGAGGTCGGCGGGCGCGAGATAGCTCTCCAGCACCTTCACCTGGTCGTTGACCCGGAAGCGGTGCATGAGCCCCAGCCCGCCAAACTCCTCCATGAAGCGGTGGGCGGCCTGGCGGACCTCCTCGGCCGAGTAGATGTCGCCCTGCGCGTCCACCACCTCGGGTTCGAGCACGACGCCGAGGACGTAGCGCTCGTCGTCCGGGTCAACGCCCTTGATGAGCGGGATCGCCTTGGCGAACACGCCGCTCTTCTTCTGGGCCTCGGCGAGCAGCTCGCGCGCCCGCTCCTGCAGCGTGACGAGGTCCTCCTCGGTGAGGCCGGGGATGCGGCTCTGCGGGATGCGAGCGATGGCGTTGCGCAGGTGCGGCAAGTCGAGCTCGCCGTCGGCGCCGCGCACCGGGAAGTGGCGCAGGCTGCGAGGCACGGTCTTGCCGTCCTTGTCCTTCGTGCCCCCCGGCTCGATGTGCAGGAACGCGCTGTCGGGCAGGTCGTTGACGAAGGGCCGGGTCCACGCAGCCTTGCCGGTCTCCTCGGGATCGAGGAACTCGACAGGCTCGGCGAGCACCTCGAGGTCGTCGGCTTTGGCAACCTTGAAGTTGGCGCAGAACAGTCGCGAGGCGGTCTTGGCGCCGCCCGTGCCCGAGGCCTCGTGAACCTTGAGCCGGAACACGCGGCCGACCTTCTTGAAGGCGGCGACGTTCTCTGGGCTGTCGTTCAGGACCGCGATGAAGCGGCCCTGGATCTTGCCGAGCGCCTCGACGAACTCGCCGAGGTCGACGGCGGCGTCCTTGTCGTACCACTCGCCGGGATAGGGCGGGTCGAGGAAGAAGAAGGTGTCCGGGCCATCGAGCTGGTCAATGGTCTTGCGGTAGTCCTGGTGCAGGACCGTCACGTCCTTGAGCCGCTCGGCCGCGCGCAGGTACTTCTCGGGGTTGGTCGTGCTGCCCAGGTGGTTGCGTGCCGGGTGCGTGCCGTCGGGCCGGCAGTCGCGGGCGTGGGTGCGGACGAAGACGAGCTTGTAGAACCGTTCGACCTCGTCCTTGGGCTCCATGTCCCGGGCCTTGCGGAAGCTCTGCTCGGTGCACTTCCACTCGAAGCGCCGGGCCAGCTCCTCCACCCGCTCGGGCGACATGGCCTTGATGGAGCGGTGCAGGAACACCACGTCGGCGTCGAGGTCGGCGATGACCTCCTTCGCCGAGGGCTCCTTGACGTAGAGCACCGCGGCCGCGCCCGCGAAGGGCTCGGCGTAGGTGGTGTGCTCGGGGATGAGCGGCACGATCCGCTTGGCGTAGTGGTGCGAGCCGCCGAAGGTGCCGAAGGCCTGGGCCTTCTCCACCTCGTCCTCGGCGGCGGCCGAAGGCTCGCCGGGGCGGTCGTCGAGCTCGAGCTGGCCGTCCCAGTCCTCGAGCGGTGGTTCGCCTCCGGTGTCGGCCTTCTCGGTCAGCGCGTAGTTGGCGACCACGAGCTGGGTCAGGAGCGAAGGGCCGCCCACGCCGCGCATCGAGCCGATGCTGCGCGGGGTGCGGATGCGCTTGATGTGGAAGCCGGCCTTCGAGAGCAGCGCGGGCAGCTTGCCCCGCACCCCGTAGGTCAGCAGGAACTTGCCCTCGAGCGACTTGAGCACGCCGAGGAAGCGCTCCTCGTCGAAGTCGCCCTCGCCGATGTCCACGTTGTAACCGGCGTAGGGAGGATCCAGGAAGAAGACCGTGTCCGGCCCGTCGTACTTGCGGACGACCTTCTCGTAGTCGCCGCCGTAGATGCGGACGTTCTTCAGGCGCGGGGCGAAGGCCTCGATGCGCTCGCCGGTGCGAGCCTCGATGCCCTGCGTCGAGGGGCTGAAGCTCTTGCCCCGCATCTTCCCGTAGGAGAAGTGGGTCAGGTAGAGAAAGCGGTGCAGCCAGGCGACGTCGTCGGTCGGACTCGCGTCGATGAGCCGCTTGAACGTGGCCTCGTCGCCGGTCCAGGACATGCGCTGCAGCCGCTCGAGCTGCTTGCGGGTGAGCCGCTTGATGATCCGGTAGGCCTGGGAGATGTCCGGATCGGCGTCGTTGAGGACCTCGGTCTCTGCCGGGTCCTTGGCGAAGAGCACCGCGCCGCTCCCGGCGAAGGGCTCGACGTAGGTCTTGTGGGCGGGCAGCAGCGCGACCAGCCGCTCGGCGAGCTTCTTCTTGCCGGCAGGCGAGCCCCAGATGGTCTTCGAGACCGAGATCTGGAAGCGGCGCGCCTTGTCCGGATCGTAGTTGGTGGCAACGAGCGTGACGCCCGTGCGCAGCCCCTGGCCCTGCGAGGTGCCGACGCCCGAGGTGTGCCGCCAGCGCCGGACGTGGAAGCCCTTGAACAGCTCGGCGTCCCCGCGCAGCCCGTAGGTGCAGAGGAACCGGCCCCGGATCTTGCGCAGCACCTTGGCGAAGCGCTCCTCGTCCCAGTCCTTGTGCCCGGCGCCCACGCGGCAGTCCGCGTCGTGGCCGGCGTAGGGCGGGTCGAGGAAGAAGAGGGTGTCGGGGCCGTCGTACTCCTCGATGACCTTCTCGTAGTCGGCGCAGCGGACCCGGACGTTCTTGAGGCGCGGCGCCCAGCGCTCGAGCTTCTCGACGAAGCGAGCTTCGACGCCCACGTTCTTGTCCGGCATGGTGCCGCGACGGAGCTTGTTGAAAGAGAACCGCACCAGGTAGGCGAAGCGGTAGAACCGGTCGAGGCCGTCCTCGGGCGGCGCGGTCTCGTAGAGCTTGCGGAAGTGAGCCTTGTCCCCGACCCACTTCTTGCGGCGCAGCCGCTCGAGCTGCTCGGGCGTGATGGCCTTGGCGAACTTGAAGGCGAAGGCGATCTCGGGGTCGAGGTCGGAGACAACCTCCACCTCGGACGGCTCCTTGGTGAACAGCACCTGGGCGCCGCCCGCGAAGGGCTCGACGTAGACACGGTGCTCGGGCAGCTCGGCCACGATGCGGCGGGCGAGGTGGGTCTTGCCCGCGGGCGAGCCCCAGATGGCCTTGTGCACCTCTCCGCGATCGAGGAGGTCGAGCACCTCCCGGGCGCGGTCGAGCGCGGCTGCCAGCCGATCACCCACCAGTGACCTCCGCGGGGTCCGAGCCCCAGTCGTCGGTCCCCGAGGGGCCGGCGCTCAGGTCGCGCGGCCAGACCACGGAGGCGGCCTTCGAGGCTGGAGCGCCGGCCGAGCCGATCAGCTCGGTCAGCACCTCGGTGAGCTTGCCGACTTCGGCGCGCAGCTCGGCCACGGCCTTCGGGTCGCGCTCGGTCTTGATGCGCCGGTGCAGCTCGGCCACTCGGGCGCGGATCTCCTTGAGCCGCGCCGCAGGGTCACCCGCGGGCTGCCGGGTCGCGTTGCTGGTCGATGCAGAGTCCTGGGCCACGGCTTCACCTCCGAACGGGCAAAGCCAACCCCCCTGAAAACGGGGACAGCCCTCCTCCCGGCAACTACCAGGACCGCGGTGCTAGGTAGAAGTCGCGGACCTCCTCGTCGGTCTTGAGGTCCGGGCCGTCCACCAGCTCCCGCACCCGGTCGCGGTAGAGCTTGGCCGTGAGGGGCGTCAGCGCGAACCGCCGCCCACGGTCATCCTGGAAGCTGAAGGCAGCGGGTTCGTCCCCGACCACGCGGCTCAGCGGGAAGGCTCGTCGGTGGTCGCCGTCGTCCCAGACGACAGTCTCCCCGGTTCCACCCTGATCCGGCACTCGCTCGGGTCGAATCGCCAGCAGGACGCCGGCATCGGTCGGACCCTCGGCAAGGCACACCTGGTGGCTCGTCCAGTCGAACATCAGTAGGCCTCCTTGCTCATCACGAACTCCTCAATGGGCTTGCCGTTCACACGGGTGATGCCCGCGCCCCTGAGCTGCCGGATGATCCTGGTGCGGGCCGCCGCATCGGGGATCACGACCCCCCGCAGGGCATCCACCGGAATGCCGTGCTGGAAGATCATCTCGTTGCTGGTGGAGAGGCTACGCAAGGCGTCCCGAATTTCCGGAACAAGCTTGCGGTCCCCGAACTGGTTCGGGCCGGCGCGACCGAAGTTGTCGTGGTTGAAGAAGTACCAGTCAGATCGCCCAAGCTGGTCCGGGTCGATCAGCACGCGGGCGCCGTGGCGGCCGAGTCCGAGGTGCCGCTGTCCCTTGGCCACGACTCGGGTGAACACGCCGTCCGCGCCCCCGGTGCCGAAGTCGGTGCCCGTGCTCATACCGTTGACGAACAGGCCCCGCCCGTAGCGCTGGGTGGAGGACAGCAAGCCCGATCCATCGGGATCGCTCAGGATGTTCACCAACGCGCCCGGGTCCGAGAGGTCGTGGAAGAGCCCGACCGCACCATCCTTGCGAAGTCTGGCGGCCTGGGCCTTCGAGTGAAGGGCCACGTGTCCTCGGGTGGTCTGCACCAGCTTCGTGTCCTCCAGGACCTTCGCAATCTCCGGGAACCGTTTCTGGGCGTCGTGAAAGATGGGCTCGATGCTCTCGGGCGTAAGGTCCTTCAGGCGCCGCAGCTTCTCCCAGCCCGCGCGGTCGTACTGGGTGATGAGCCTCGCCTTGCGCAGAACGTCAACCGCCTCTGCCGAGGGGAAGCTCGTGGCGTCGGCGACTCCCAGCCGCTTGGCCGCTTCACCGTAGGCCTTGAACGCCTCCGAGGCCTTGGCCGTCGGGATGTCCATCTCGACGAAGTTGGTGAGCGCGCCGCGCTCGGTGACCATACGCACGCGCACGTTACCGAAGGACGAGCTCATCGCCTTGAACCGCAGGCTGCCTTGCTCGCTCCCCTTCACGATGCGGCCGGTCTTGGGATCCCGGTCGCCCTTGAGGTGGCGGAAGGTGTCGTCGCGGTTGACGCGCTCGCCGCGCAGGATCGCGCTGCGCACCTGCTCCGCGTGTTGGTCGGTGACCTTGAACCGGACCTTCGTGACGTCCTTGCCGGCGATCTGCTCCAGCCGGAACTGCACGTCGAAGTTCTCGACAAAGCCGGCGTCGAGCGGCAGCGCCTGTCCGGACGAAGAGCCGAAGGTCTTGGACGCCGAGAGCAGCTCGAGGGGGCCGTCCGTGCGACGCTCCGGCTCGGGAACGGCCTCGGCAACGCGCGGCGTGACGACCCTGCCCGAGACGTCAGCCACGGTCGAGCTGCGGCAGAGGCCGTGATAGGGCGGAAACGAAACGCCGATCTCTTGGAGCCGGACGGTGGACAGACCGGCCGAGTAGCTTCCCTTCGCGTCGCGTGATCCAAGGCCCGGCCGATCGACGATCGCCACCCGGCGCGTCCGACCGCCGCCGCGGTCCACGTACATGACCTGGCGCCCGCTGGAGTCGACGCCGTTCCGGACCCATGGGGTGAGCTCCTTGACCGAGTCCGGGTTGGCCTCCACCTGCTCAAAGGTTCCAAGGCCGCTCTCGACCGAGAAGGTCTTGCCGTCCAGGAAGCGGCAGATCTCGGTGGTCCGCTCGTCGAGCACGGCCTCGATGATGTAGCGGTCGATGCCCGCCTCGGCGTAGGCCGATAGCTGGGCGAAGGAGCGGCCGTTGGAGACGAACGACCCCGCGACCGTCTCCCAGTAGAAGCTGCCGCGACCCGCGATGATGTCTTTGGCCGCGGCTTCGAGATCACGTGCGATGTCCTCTCGGCCGAGCCCCGCCTCGAGACCGTCGGCCACGATCCGCCTAGCCCGCTCTCCGAAAGCCTCATGACGGCGGCCGTACTCGTCGCGGACGTAGTTGGCCTGGCTCCCGACGAGGTGCTGGACGATCCGTCGGTCGATGGCGTTGAAGTCCGCGGCGATGGCAAGCCCCTGGCTGCGGCGGGCCGCCTCGCGGGTGGCGCCGACGACTTCGTTTGCTGCGTCGCCGAACGGTGCAGACAACGTCTGCGGAATCGCCGCCGTCCGCCGGCCCGCGGCTTCAAGAGCGCGCGAAATCAAGGTGCTCCGCTGTCCCGGAGCGGTCGATGCCCAGTCCACGTCGAGCACCGCGATGGCAGCCCGCACCGCGGCGTCGTCGGAAGCAGCCGCCTTCGAGCCCAGCAGCGTGGCGAGGCTGGCCACCGCCCGATCAAAACCTCGAGGGCTGCCGAGGTCGAAGGCCTTGCGGAGCCGAACCCTGAGATACTGCTCCAGGAGCTCGTCGGCCGCCTCCCGCGCAGCGTGGACCAGCTCGAGGTCAGCGGTACTGCACGCGACGCACACGCTCGTCCTCCTGGATGTCGGCCTCGCCGTTGCGCAGCCCGATCAGCACGGCGCAATAGAGGCAACGGAGCGGCCGGGAGAAGGTCACCCGCTCCCCGTCCTCGCTCTCGGTGATGACCAGACCGTCGTTGCCGTTGAGGGCCACGGTCACGAACCCGCAGCGCGGACAGCAGACGTGGTAGCCGACGAGGCCGAAGCGTCGGTCCTGGGACACCCGGCGCAGCTCGCCCCGCTCGAGCTTGCAGGGCGGCTTGTTGGTCGGCCGCATCATGGCGAGGCCTCCCCGACGAGGAAGGGCTCCCGCCATCGCCCCCGGACCTCGATGCCCACCTCGGTGGGCGTGAGCAGGATGTCGTGGCGGGCAGCGCAGCGGTCGCAGATGGCGAAGACCAGGATCCCGTTGCGCCAGAGCGTGACCGCCTCGTCGAGCCCGACACGCCGTCGGCACATGCGGCACTCGATCACCCCGCGTTCGGCGTCGAGCTGCGCCTGGCGCACCCAGGCCCGCTGGAGATCAGCTTTGTCCACGGGCTGCCTCCTCCTCGAACCACGAGGCCAGCTCGTCGCGCGGCACCTCGATGCGGACCACGTCGTCACCCGCGAGATAGCGGCGGGCCAGGTCCAGGCGGCTCTCGGCGAGCCGCTCCTCCTCGACTGCGAGGTCCTCGCGGAGGTTCAGCAGTGACCGGGCACCGTCGAGCAGCGCGGTCCTGCGGGACCCCGCATCAACGTCGGTCTGCTGAGTCTGGATGCCGGCGAGGGTGAGGGTGATCGGCCGCTTGGTCCAGTCGTCTCCGATCTTGCGGAACTCCTTGTTGAAGATGTCGCCTGCGAGGAGCCGGCCTTCCTCCGGGGTGAGCACGCCGACCCGGACGAGCTTCTCGACCATGTTCGTCATCCGCTCCGGGTCGCGGGTCACCGGCGTCTGCGACCGGAACCGCCAGAAGCGGATCCCCATGTCCGCCAGCAGCCGGCGGTTCATCAGGAAGTCGAACTCGTCACGCTCGGGCTGGAAGACCTGGTCCTCGGCGAAGCGCAACGCCGACTCGGCCGTGGCGCGGTTGAAGTCCTTGCTCTCGCCCCGCAGGAGGCGAGGCAACCGGAAGGCGCTGCCGACCTTGTCGATGTTGCGCTCGTCGTAGAGCTGAAAGAGCGCGTCCTGCTGCTGGGCGTCGGTGAGCGGTCGCAGCTCGATCTTGGCCCGGGTCGTCTCGGAGGAGCCCGAGCCGCCCTCGGCCTCGAGGATCAGGATCTTGTGGAAGTTGGCCTTGCCCTTGAGGTTCTCCTCGATGAACCGCTCGATGCGCGGGACCGAGGCCTCCGACAGCCGGCCGCCGGAAACGAGGAGTGCGAGCGGCGGCACGCTCTTGTTCTCGAAGTAGAGGTAGTTCACCTCCTCCATCTGCCGCGAGCCGAGCACCGCGAGCAGCGTCCCCACCCAGCGCGGTACGCCGTAGGGCGAGCGCGTCGAGTGCACGGCGAAGTGCACGAGCTCGGTGGCCGGGCCGTCCGTCGGGTCCGTGTCCACCAGGGACTCGGCGTCATCGAACACGCGCCCGGTCCTGCGCGAGACGACTCGCGGGTCGCCGAGCGACTTGAAGTACACGCGCTCGACACCCTGGATCTGGACGTAGCGACGGAGCCGCCGCCGGGTGGAAACCTTGTCGAAGGACACCGAGGAGACGCGCACGCGGTCGTCGACCTCCACCGGGGTCTCGTCGAGAGGCAGCAGCCGCACCGAATAGGAAGGCACGTAGACGAGCCGGGCGACCTCGCCTCGGCCGTCGCGCAGCACCTCCCAGAAGGCGTTGCCCGTGACCTCGAGGTCCTGGCGCGTGCGGCGCCGCAGGTCCACGAAGGAGTGGTCGAAGCAGCAGAAGTCGAAGAACGACTCGAGCCGCGCCCGCTCGATCCGGGCGAGCTGCACCAGCTCCCGCTTGCGCTCGACCACCTCCTCGGCGCTGGCCTGGAGCGCCGCGTCCCCGGGGAGCTCCCCCCGGTCACGCGCCGCCAGCCGCTCGAGGTAGATCGCGTCGGCGATCCGGTCGTCCGCGTCGTCGGCGTCGAAGTCGATGGCCGGGTCGAAGCGATGGCCGAAGCCGTCGATGTTGGTGGCGTAGGCGTCGACGTTCTGCCGGAGCGAGTTCGAGTGCTCGGTGAGCAGACAGAGGGCCTCGGGATCGTAGGGAGGCTCGAGCGCGCCGGCCGAGGCGAAGGCGGCCGACAGGTCCTCGCCGCCCGGGCGGCTCGCCGGGTCCTGCGTCTTGGCGCCAACGACCACCGCCTTGAGGATGGTTTGCAACCTGGCCTCGGCCTCGTGCACGGCGGCGGTGTCGCTCACTGCCCGGCCTCCACGTAAACGACGAGCCCCTTGGGACCGCAGGAGAGCGACCGCACGCGGTAGCCCTCGGCCATGAGCTGAGCGCGGGCCACCTCACGCAGGCCGTCGATGCTCTTGGCCTCGACGACCAGCTGGCGAGCGGGCTCGGGCGGTCCGCCGGGGGCTCGATCGGGCGGGATGACGAATACCTTGACGGTGTGCTGCACGGCCTCCTCCTGGGCTGCGGATCGGGTGGAGGCTCGGCGTGTGGCCCTGGCCGGAGGAGGCATTGACCTTGTCGGCACCGATCGGCTGAGCCACACGCCTCGCCTCCGGATGGGCAAAGCCACGGAGGCCCCCAACGGGGACAGCTACTTGCTCACCGGCTTCTCGGTCTGGGTCCGCAGGTAGACGTTGGTCGCGCCAATCGCGGCGAGCACTGCCTCCTGCCACCCACCGCCGCCGACCAGCGCGGAGACGAGCGCTGTCGCGATCGTCGCGACGCCCAGCCAGATGGTCTTGCTCTCGTACCAGGACTTCATGACGAACCTCCCGGAGTTGATTCCGGAGAGGCAAAGCCCGAGGGGGTGAAAGCGGGGACAGCATCGGAAAGGCATGGACGGTGAGACGCTGCGACCTCGCTGCGGTCCGGCACGAGTTGACCTAAAGATGCGAAAGTTGACCCAAACGTGCAAAAACTGAATACTGAAGCGAGACAGGGGCCCGGCGAGCCTGCCGCGTCCAGGAGAATGGACCGAGGGTGAATGGGGCAAGGAAATCTTTGAAACGGATCATGGTTGGAACGGATTTCTCTCGTCCAGCCAGGAGTGCCGTGGTCCGCGCGGCAATGCTCGCCGCCGAGCACGAGGCCAAACTCGAGATCGTCCATGTCGCACCCTCTGTCGACAGGTACGCTCTGAAGCGCCTGGGGTTCGACAAGCTCGCCGGACGCGACCCCGATCCACCTCTCCGTCACCAGCTCGATGAGGCCGTGGCCCTGGCGCGGTCGCACAACGTCACCCCGACCACCAAGCTCACGAAGGGAGGCGCGGCCTCAAAACTCGTCCAGGAAGCCGGGCGGTTCGGCGCCGATCTCGTCGTGGTCGGCGCGCGAGGGGAACGTTCGATCAAGGATGCGGTGATCGGCACAACCGCCGAACGCCTCATGGAGCGGTTGAGCCGCGATATCCTCGTGGTACGAGCAGCCCCGAAGGCCGCATACCACACTGTTATGATCTGCGTTGCACTCGGCCCCGTGTCCTGCTTCGTCGTGAGGTCGGCAATCTCTCTATCGACCCAGGCGCGCCTCCAGATGCTCCACGCCTACCAACCGCTGTTCGAAACGAAGCTAATGAGCCACGGAGCCAGCTCGGAGACCATCAGGAGCCACCGTCTGGCGGCGAAGCGGGAGGCGGCGCAGGCTCTCCATACGTTCCTCGAGCAGTGCGTCCTTCCGCCCGACCGTCATGTGGCGACGATGCTGCGACGGGGCAATCCTCCACATGAGATCTTGATTGCGGCGGCGCAACTCAAGGCGGATGTCATCGCCGTAGGCAAGAACCAGTCTGCCGTCGATGAGTTCTTCCTCGGCAGCGCAACGAAGCACATCCTCCGCGTCGCGTCTTCGGACATCCTGATATCAGCAGCGCACTGATCTGCGGCGCACCGCCGGGGGTGCTCGATAGCGCGTCAACCCTTTCGCGTGCCGTAGAGTTGGTCACGAATAGCGTCTCGGCGTTCAACCACTGCGCCGCAGTCCGTCTTGTCGCCGGAAGTCACCGCCTCGGCGAGAGCAACACCGACCTCCGCTTCCCCAGCCGCAACGACATCGGCGCCCGCCCGCCGAAGCGCATCGGCGTCGCGAAGGTGAGTGCAGCGCACGAGAACACGAAGCCCGGGGTTGAGCATGCGCGCCTGCCTGATGATCTCGGCCGCATCCTCGACGTCGGCGCTCAGGATCAGACTGCCAGTCGTCGCGATGCCGGCCTCCTCGAGAGTCCCGGGGCGCAGCACGTCACCGTACAGCGCTGTCACTCCCTCGGCCTTCATATTCCGCACGCTATCGAGGTTGATATCGATCACCGTGACGGTGCTGCCGCGGTCGGTGAGAAGTCGATGTACGATCCTGCCTACAGGACCGAAGCCCACCAGAATGCAGCGATTGGGATCAACCGGGGGGCGCTCGTCGGCTGCCGACGGTGCTAGCTTCGGCGCCGATGCCGCACGTCTGCGCGCCCAGCGATAGATGGTGGGGTTGATGGCGATTGAGATGATGGAGGTCGCAACCAAGGCGTTCCAGCCGGCGTCGTTGAGGAGCCCAAGCTGCCGCGCCACCGTGCCAAGGATGAAACAGAACTCGCCCACCTGAGTGAACGCGGCCGCAACCGGCACAGCCGTCGCCAGCGGCACGCCGAGAAGCCGCACGGTAGTCAGAGCAAACATGGGCTTGGCAATGACCACCACGGCAAGCACGACGGCGATCAAATGGGGGATCTGCGCCAGGCTCCGCGGATCGAACAGCATGCCGACCGAGACGAAGAAGAGCACGGCGAAGGCGTCGCGCATCGGCATTGCATCGCCAGCAGCGCGGGCAGCAAACTCGGAGCGGCCCACCGCCAACCCCGCGAGGAATGCACCAAGCGCCAACGAGACGCCAAAGATCTTGGCCGAGCCGACCGCGATCCCGACCGCGAGAACCAACACGGCCAGGGTGAACAGCTCACGCGAGCGGGTCTTCTCGATCCGCTCGAGCGCCCAGGGGATGACCCACTTACCGAGGACGACGACGACCACGACGAGCCCGATGACCTTCAGACCGGCCAGGCCAAGCTCGAGCTCGGCGCTGCGCTCCCCGGCACTCGGGCCGAACAAGATCGGCAGCAGCAGGAGCAGCGAGACCGCGATGAGATCCTCCACCACGGTCCAGCCGAGCGCGATGTGACCGATCCGCGCGTGCAGATCGTGTCGCTCGGCAAGCACCTTGGCCATCACCACGGTGCTCGAGCTGGTGATCCCCATGCCCAGGATGATCGCCGAGGTCCAGCTCCAGCCGAACAATCGCATGAGCAGTGCCAAAACGACCGCTGACAACGCAGCCTGGATCAGCGCAGCCGGGATGGCCACGCGCCACACCGCGAGGAGCTCACGCAAGTGAAAGCGCAAGCCGATGCCGAAGAGGAGCAGGATGACGCCGATCTCCGCGAATTGCTCCGCTACGGCACGGTCCGCGACGAAGCCGGGCGTGAAAGGCCCGACGAGCACCCCTGCCAGCAGATAGCCGACGATGGGGGACAGCTTGAGACGATGGGCCAAGAAGCCCAGCACCAGAGCCCCCGCCAGGCCGCCGGCGAAGGTCAGAAGAACACCGAGGTCATGCATCGTCGACTCCTGCTTTGGCGCCCTTGTCCTCCTCGCTTGATGCAGGGCTCGCGTTCCACGGACCGCCTGGCGGCCACTGGCCGTCGAACCCGGCACCGGCGACAAGTGCTTCGATCACCGGCATCGAGAACCTGTCAATCTGCGCAGCCACCTCCGCGAGCGCCGGTACGGAACCTTGAACACGCCCTTTGCGCAGATACGCTCGCCACTGCGCCTGCTTCGCGGGCGAGGAGTGGAACGGTGGCGTCAACGCCACCGGGGTTGTCGTTGGCAGCGCCGTCCGCCGACGGCGGAAGGTCGCGTCGAAAGCCTGTGCCAGCACCGCACCAGAGAACTCGCGCCCCTGGGCGAGCACCCAGATGTCCAGGAAGTCCTTCATGCGGGTGTTGGCCATGTCCAGCACGACCAGCGCCTGGAACTTCTCGGCGATGGCTGTCTCCGGAGTGTAGCCGAGCAAGCGAGGGGGGATGAGGTCAAGGAGCGACGGATACTCGATGGCCTGCTCGCGGGGCGTCACGATGTCGCCGAAGCCAACGTCGATCTGGAGTGCGATCCGCGCATTGCCGAGGGTGCCGCCGCATCGCACGCGGACGCCGTCGTAGTTGGCCGCGAGCCGAATATCCTCACCCGTCACGCTGGCGGGGTCGAAGAGGAGACCGTCGTCCTCTACGTCGACCTCGATGCATGCCCGGACGATTGCGACCATCTCCGAGACGCTGGCAGTCGGCCGGCCGAGCAAATCGATGTCCTTGGTCGCCCGGCTCAGTGGGCCGCCCCAGAACTGGAGCATCAACGCACCCTTGAGGACGAAGCGGTCGACGTAGGTGGAACGCGACAGTCGGTAGAGAAACCGCTCCATCGAGTAGTACTGGAGAAGCTCGTTGAACGGGCGTCCCTCGGCCTTCGCGCGCTTCAGCAGGCGAGCGTGAACTGACGCTGCCATGTTGGTGGTCGGCTTCTTCATTGAATCGCCTCGAGATAGGGCAGCATGACCCGCTCGATACGACAAAGCCTCGCGTAACGCAGCAGCTCGGCGGGCTGTACACCCTTGCGCTTGATGGCCTGGCTGAGTGCTTCGACCGCGACGTCGAGGCCGAGCTTGTTGCGGAAGCGAAAGCAATCGACCACGGTCTTGGGGAGGTTGAAGATGCGAACCCCCACGCCGTCGAGCACGGCAGTCTCCACGCCTTCGGACAGCGCAGCGTCCGAGAACCAGAACACCCTCAGCGGCGGGTAGTCGACCTTCGGCGCTTTGGTCTTCCGCGGCAGAGCGATCTGGACCTCGCGCGGGATTTCGCTGGTGACCTCATGGTAGGCAAGAGCGGAGACGAGGCACACCACGCCGCGAGGCACTCGCAGCGCCGCCGCCACGAGATCCGGGTGGGCGAGCCCCGGCAGCGACGCGAGGCGGAAGACACCTCGGCTGATCTGGTCGACCACGCCCTCGTCCCGCATCCGGTAGAGGGTGCGAGGATGGATGCCCAGCGCCAGCGCATCCCCTGTGCGCAGGATACCTCCACGCTGGCGAAACACCTCCTGGGCGCGCTTGTAGCGGTCCTCGGCCATGAATAATAAATACGGCAGTGACCAACAAGTGTCAACCTTGTTGTCCTGCCTCCAATCCTCCACCGGGAGGTGGTCTCGGCTGCAGGGCACTCGTGGAAGTCAGCGTCAACTACCAGGATTTACTAGCGAATTTCTGTGCCTGGGGGCGCAGTCGCGACATTTTTTGGCGAACGTAACGCCCGGCGTGGCTCTCACGGGGCCGTTACCCGATCACCCGCACCCCGATCTCGGTGGTGCGCGACGGAGCCGGGCCGCGCTCCTTCTGGCAGGCGAGCGCGATGGCCCAGAAGCGGTCGGCGTGGCCGCCGCGGGTGGACCGTTCGGCGTCGAAGCTCACCTTGCCGGAGGGCAGCACCCGCCGCTTGATCGAGTGGACCTGCCCGACCAGCTCGCGGTCGCGGGGCAGCACGATGTCCTTGCGCTGGAGCAGGATCTTGAAGTCCGTGGCCCAGCGCTCCTTGGACTCGTTGCTGAACACCTCGGCCACGACCTGCGGGTAGTCCCGCGCCAGGTTCTCGGCGAGGTTCATGCCGATGCCGCTCTTGTCCACCGAGAGCCGTGACACGGGCACTGTGTCGAGCAGCCGCCTGAGATCCGCCTCCTGCTCGGAGAACGGCACCTGGTCGTAGCGCCGGAGGAGCCGGCAGACGAAGCGCCCGTCGCGCTCCTCGAACACCGCCAGCTCGGAGCGGTCCCGAGTGCGGCCCACGTCGAAGCCGGCCACGATCCGCCCGTCCGGAAGGGGCAGATCGGTGGCGTCGTCGCAGAGCACCAGCTCGTCGCTCGTGCAGGGCAGGATCAGGTCGTAGGGGTAGAAGCTGTAGCTCTCGTCCACAAAGCGGCACTCGAACTCCTGCTGGAAGTCCTCGAGCGGCAGCGAGTCGAGCTGCTCGACGATGGTCTGTCGGCCGAAGGCGGCGACGCGCTCCTCGGTCGGCAGGTGCGGCGCCTCGATCGATGCCCGCGCTACATCGCTGCAGAAGAACCGGCACAGCCACCACGGAACATCCTGCCGGGTGTGGTGCGGGTACTTGCGTAGCTCCTCGGTGGCGATCTCCCAGAAGATGCCGCGCCGGCCGAGCGGCGTGGAGCAGCCCGAGAGCTGGCCGAACGATCGCAGGATGAGCGCGGTCGAGCCGCGGTAGACCTCGCGATCGTTGACGTAGTGCGCCAGCTCGTCGAGGTAGCAGTCGCCCTTCTTGCCGCGCGGCGCCTTGGACGGGTTCGACAGGATGCGCGACACCCGCTTGCCCGGGCCGTTCGACTCGAACGCCAGCTCGGTCTTCGAGTCCACGACGAGCCGCTTCTGGTAGGCGAGCGGCAGCTCCTCGTGGACCTGGCGCGCGGCCAGGATCTTCTCCTTGGCGTCGTCGAGGTTGTAGCTGACGAAGACCGCGGTGTGCTTCTCCCGCAGGTGGCAGCGGGCCAGGGCCTCGAGCGCGAAGAGGAACGAGAAGCCCACCTGCCGGCTCTTGGTGACCCAGCGAAAGCGCGAGCGGTTCTCCAGGAACGCGATCTGGTAGGGCTCCAGCACCAGGGGCTCGTCATCGAAGGAGCCGAGGCCGCAAAGGAAGCCCCACTCCTGGGCCAGCCACTCGGCGAACTCCTCCTCGGTCCGTTTGACGATGCCGAGCGTCACGGCGCCGCCCCCTCTCGAACCGCCTTTCGCCTTGCCTTTCCGGCGGTTGAACGCCTGCATGGAAGCGTGACGAGCGAACGACAGGAGGTGATGTCATGAGCTACGCCGAGTCCACCCGCACCCCGCGAACCCTGACCGACGCCGAGCAGGCGCGGCTCCTCAAGGTCACGGGCGAGCATGCCCGCGGCTTCAGGGACCACGTGCTGCTGAGCTTCGCCCTGGGCACCGCACTGCGCGAGGCCGAGCTTCTCGCCCTGAACGTCGGCGACGTGTTCGGCGTCGAGGGCAAGGCTCGCCGCCGCGTCCAGCTCCGCGTGTTCAAGCGAAGCAACGACGACGAGTCCATGCAGGAGGTCGTGCTGCCCGACCCGCTGCGGGCCAAGCTGGAGAAGCTCTGGCGCTGGAAGAAGCAGCGAGGAGAGGGGCTTGAGCCTGATGCGCCGCTGTTCGTCAGCCGCCGCGGGCTGCGGCTCTCCAGCCGCCAGCTCCGCAACCTCTTCCACGTCTGGCAGGAACGGGCCGGGTTCGAGCGCGTGCTGTCGTTCCACTCCACACGGCACTCGTCCCTGACCAACATCTACCGCCGCACCCGCGACATCCGGCTCACGCAGCGCGTCGCCCGGCACAAGAGCATCACCAGCACGATCCGCTACGCCGGGCCCTCGGACGAAGACGTCCTGCGAGCCGTGCGCGACCTGCCGTGTTGAGCGTCGCCCGGGCGATCCGAACGTGCGCGCACCTACTTGCAGATCGAAATTGCACACTCGCCCTGCGCGAGCCCGATCCGGCCGCTGTTCACTTCTCATCGGGACCCCCGCCCACTTTCCGAAAACTGGCGCAGTCGAAATCGGCACCAGGCACCCTGGCGGTGTAGGTGTCCGGCCCCGAAAGTCGGACCCTCCCCCCCGGCCCGGCGCGAGCTCCGACTCGTCTGAGCCGGGTCTTGGCCGCCCCCTGGCGAAGTCGAGGAAAGCGGCGGTTCGATTCGGCGCGGGGCTGGCTTCCGGCGTGGCGTAAGTCCGCGTAAACACGAGCGCGAGAGCTGGGCCAACGGCCGCTTTTGTCCGTTGTCGGCGGTTGGCCGGGCCCGGGTCCGGCGCCCGCCGGGCGGGTGGTCCGAGGTGGTCGCCGTGTTCTTCCACGAGCCTGTGCTGGGGCTGTGCTCGAGACTGTGGGCGAGGAAGCTCGCGGTCTCGCGAGGGTTCGTGCGCGCTCATCGTGTTCCCCTCGTCTTCGCGCCTTCCTCGTCTCTGTCGGGGGTCGCGGGCTCGTCCGGCCCGGAGCTTGGCCCCGTGGGCGCCACGTTCGCCGCGTGTGGCGCGCGTCCGCCGTCCCTGGCCTCGTCGTCCGCGGCCTGGTTCTCGGCGCGACATGGGGCGCCCTGGCGTGCGGCGACCACCGGCGCCGCCTCTCGGAAGTGACCGGGCACTTCTCCGGCGGCAGCCTCGCTCGGGGTCGCCGGGGAGTTTCCGGGTAAATAGCGGTCAATTGTTTCGGAGTCCTCCGAGGGCAGGACGTCGAGCACCTCGCCGCGCTCCTCGGCCGAAGCCTGCTGCGCTGCTCGCAGCATCCGCTGGTGGCGTGACTGGATATCCTCGAGCGACAGCGCCGCGTGGATCTCCTGGCGCGAGTCGGCCCCGCCCAGGATGAACTCCTTGAGCCGAAGCATGGTGTTGAAGTCGGTCGGGTTGTCGAAGCGCACGCGCCCCTCGGAGAGAGCCTTCTCAAAGCCCACGAGGTAGGTGTCGATCATCCGCAGGGCGTCGTCCTTCGACAGGGCGATGGCGGTCGCGCGCATCTCCACGATCTTCTGCTCGGCCTTGACGGCCACGCGAGCCTTGGCCTCCTTGCGCCGCCGCAGGCAGTCGTGCTTGCGGGCGTACTGAGCCACGAGGCTGTGGGCGACGCCGTAGCGCTGGGCCAGATCCCGGTACGAGGGGTAGACGATGCTCGTGCCGCCTTCGTCGGTCTGCACGACCTCGCCGAACACGAGCACCCGGTCGAGTTCGTCGTAGGGCACGCGCGGCCCGTCGCCCTTCTTGGGCCGGCCCGTCTTGCGTCCGGAGTTGACCGAGTCGTCCATCGGCGGCTGCCTCACTGGGTCCTGCCCAGAACTCGGTCCATCTCGTCCACGAGCGCGTGGAGCGGCGAGCGGCGGTCCCCGTCCGCACTGGCCGCGGTCTGGCACAGGTGTCGGCGGAACAGGCGCCCGAGCGCATCGGCGGTCGCGTCCGCCAGCTCGGAGTCGACCTCGTAGATCTGGTACAGGCCGATCAGGCTGAGCGCGGTCTCGCGGAAGGCTCTGGCCATCACGCTTCGTGGTTCCTGGGTGGTCATCGCTCGATGTCCTCCTGCAGCTCGGGGTCCCTGTTGGCGCAAAGCCCCTCTTGGTCTTTGCAGGGACAGCGCAGGTGCTCGAGCACGGGACGGATGCGTTTCAGGGCCCGGCTGTGGCGCCGCTTCACGCGCTGGTAGACCCGGTTCTTCTCGTCAGACGGCAGGTCCGGGAGCAACCGCTCGAGGAAGACCGGGATGCGCTTGCCGCAGACGATGGTCGCGGTCACCAAGTCGAAGGTCTCGCCGTCCAGCATGTCCCCGGTGCGCTCGACCAGGAGCGACACCACGTCCGCGGCCTCCATGGCGTTGCGAGGGCCGCGAGGGCTCTCGTCCCGCACCTCCGGCCACCGCTCGACCTCGAGCTCCTCGAAGATCTCCGGCTCGACCGGCGTCACCTGCTGGCGCTCGTCCTGCTCGCGACGGACGACCCCGAAGACCCGGCGCTCGGTGCGTTGCCGCAACCGGAGCGCCGTGCGGTCGAGACGGCCATCGGCGGGGTAGTCGCTGACCGCGGCGAGAAAGCAGGTGACGACGAGCTGATCGAGGTCCTCGGCCGGGATGGTGTCGCCCCAGATGCGGTGACGGAGGCGGCTCAGCATCGGGTAGTAGGCCACGAGCAGCACCGACGCCCAGAACGAGCTCGGGCTGACCTGCTGCTCGGCGATGAGCGCGCGGGTAAGCGCCTCCTTCTCGGCGTAGGGCTTCTTGCCATCGTCTGCAAGGATGCCCAGCACCGAAGCGATGGTGTGGTGGCGAGCCAGGGCCGTGTGCCGGCGTCTCGCGTCCTGGAAGCACTCGGTGTGCTTCGACGCCCGGACCTCGGCGCGGAGATCCTTGAAGAGCCGGCGGAAGCTATTCATCGCGTGCGGCCCTCCCACCACTCGCGCACGAGCTCGAGGAAGTCGTCGAGCGACAGGGACACGAAGGCCTCGGCCCGGTCGTCGCGGACGACCGCGAGCGGGATGCGCCCCTTCGGCGTGTTCGTCTCGGCCTGCCGGAGCGCGGCGCGCACGTTGGGCTGGCGGCCTCGCTTGGCCTCGATCCAGAAGACCGGGCAGTCGAGGTCCGCCACCTCCTCGCCGCCGCGAGACTGGAGTCCCCGACGCACCTCGGCGCCGGGCATGGCCTCGCGGAACAGATGGACCAGCTCCTGCTCGAACCGGCGACCTTTCCGTCGGCTGAGCGCGCCCATCACGCCACCTCCGTGATGAACCGCACCGGGATGCCGAGGGCCTCGGCCCGGTCGATCTCCCGGCGCATGCCGCCGGTGACCGTGCCGCCGTAGACCCGCAGCTCGTCGCAGATCGAGACCAGCTCGAGGCACAAAGTGATGGCCAGGCCGCGCTCGATCTTCTCGTCCACGAAGGTGGGCAGGTAGAGGTGCGGGGCGATCGGCAGGTGGCCACCCTCGACGAGTGAGCGACAGATGGCCGTCACCTTGCGGGCATTGCCCTCGGGGTCCCCGCTGAACGGGTGACAGACGTAGACCCGCAGGCAACGACCCTCGGTGCGAGGCCGGGCTCGACGCAGACGCACCAGCTCGGCCGCGCAGTAGTGAAGCGCGTCGATGACCTCGGCGAACGCCTCCTTGGGGTAGTCGCGTCCGTCGTCGACCTGCCACGGACCGTAGCAGGAGCGGCCCTGGTTGAGCCGGCAGAGGGCGGCCTCGGCGATCATGCGCTCGTCGGACTGGAGCTCGGTGAGGAGCTGTTCGAGGGAGGTGTTCATGCGGGCACCTCCTTCGCCCAGAAGCGCGGCGAGTGGGATTTGTGGGCCACGGACTCGAGCTCGGTCTTGAGCAGGCGGACCCGGGCACGGTCGGTGGTCCGCCCGAGCTCCTTCAGCAGCTTCTCCAGCGCATCCTTGTCGATCGCGGCGAGACGCTCGACCAACGCATCGCGGGTCAGCCCGGTCGCACCCGCGAGGATGTGCAGCGTCGGCTCGAGCGGGTATTCGAGACGCGTGGTCTTGAACATCGCGTACCGAACCCCGCCGAGGATCAGCTCGTCGTGGTCCTGGAGGTGGGCCTTGAGCACGTCCTCCAGCTCGCCCTTGCGGGAGTAGAGGACCTTGGCCAGGCGGGCGACCTCCTCGCGCTCACGGGCCACGGCCTCGAGATCGGAGGTGTCCTGGCAGATGAGCTCGCGCTTGCCCTTCAGCGCGTCGGCGTAGGCCGGGCACTGCCGGCGGTGGTCGCAGTAGATGCAGTTGGCGTTGAGGCGCGCCGGGAACTCGGTCGCCTTCTCGGTCATCTCGCCGAGGGTCTCGACGTAGAGGCGCGCGGTGTCGAGCTGCTCGAGGGTGCGCTCGGTCTGCATCCGCAGGCCGTGCCGCAGCATGTGGAAAGTCAGCCGGACCTTCTTGGCCCACGGCCACAGCTTGAGCGCGGCGAGATGGTAGAGCGACATCTGGAGGCTGTGCTCCACCTCCTCTCGCGTGAAAAGCTGGCGATTGGTCTTGTAGTCGATGACCTCGACGGTCTCGTCGTCAACGCAGTCCACGCGATCGATGAAGCCGAGCACCGTGAAGCGACCGAGGGGGAGGTGAAACTCCTTCTCGATGGCCAGCACGTCCCGGTGGTCCAGCTCTCCCTGGTCGAGAACGAAGGTCCGCAGGATCCCCACGCCCTCCTGGAACAGCTCGACCCCGGTCATGCCCTCGGCCGTCCAGGCCTGCCGGAACAGCTCCAGCGCCCTGTCCTCCGACAGCGGCGCCACCCGTTCGGTGTCGACATGCTCGCGGACGAGCCGCTCCAGCACGGCGTGGATGGCCTTGCCGAACTTGAGCGGATCGCCGGGCTCGGCCACCTGCTTGTCGATGTAGTGGATCTTGAAGCTCAGCGGGCACTGCTCAAAGCGGCTCAGCCGGCTGTAGCTCAGGTGTTTGTTGACGAACTGCGGCGGGTTCATGCGTCGGCCTCCTTCTTGGGCTTGAGGGATTTCTCGAAGGACACGACCCGGGAGCCGGGGAACGCCTCGAGCACGCGGCTGATGGTGGCGGCGTGCTCGGGCGTCAGCTCCTTGCGGTCGTGCCCGGTGTACTCGGGGACGAGCCAGACCTCGCCGAACGACTCGGAGCGCAGGCACACCTCGACACCGAGCTTCTTGAAGCTCTCGATGTCGTCGGTGGTGTAGCCACGAAGTGGCTCTCGCTCCTCGGGGGGCGCGGTGTCGCGGACAACGTGCAGAGCGGGGGCACGTGACGGTGCAGGCTTCGCTGGTGCCGGACGAGGCGGATCGGGCAGCGGGTTGCCGAAGAGATCGGTGGCCACCTTGGGAGTGGGCACTTTCGTCTCGGTCTGCTTCTCTGCTTCAGCAGGTGCGGGGGTAGGTGAGGGAACGGCGTGGCCGTTTGCCTTGAGCCACTCCACGCACATGAACTCGTCGGACCGGGCGCAGGCACCGCCCTGCACGTAGTGGCGGCAGCGCTTTCCGTCCGGGAGCGCGTCGTAGTGCTTGCAGGCGAAGGATGCCGTGGAGGCCGCCTTCGGAGCCTGGCCCTGGTAGCGGTCGGCGAGGCTCATGCCGCACCTCCGACCACCGCTCGTGTGATCTTGCCCCCCGTCGGAGCTCGGTTGCGTCCAAGATCACGCTGCCGCGTGTCGAGTGATTCGCCAGTCGGAGCAGGCGGTTGCGAGGCAAGATCACAAGAGCACGCGTTCCTGCGGGGAGAGCTACAACTGAGACTCCCCGGGAGATTTCTTTCGCCGCTCCCCGGTCTCTGCCGAAATGAAGTCGCCCCCGTGCATGCGTGTCTCCTGATACAGAAGTGTGATCTTGTGATCTTGAGTCCGAAGTCCACGACATCGTTGGAAAACGCTGCGTGACCTTGCCTGTACGGAGCCGTGCTCTTGAACGTGATCATGTGACCTTGCTCCTCCTCAATCGCGGTCGTGCCAGGCATGCATGGCGTCGCGAGCACCGCCCCAGGACCGGTCGCTGCCCACCGGGAACTCGTCGACGTCGAGAAACTCGGAGGCCTGTTGCAGATCGATGGCGATGGTCCGGACGCGGCGTTCGCCGATGGAAGCGACCTTGCCGAGGTCCTTCACGTAGCCGCCGCGCTGGTGGTTCTCGCGGAGCATCCGCCGCAAGGGCCGCAGCGCACCCCCATCCACGGGTTGGCCGACCCGGCGCCGGTGCTCGAGGTAGAGCTCCCAGCACGAGCGCAGGTGGAGGCAGGTCAGCCCGCCGACCATCGCCCAGTGGCGGTTCTCGACGAGCACCCCGTTGTAGGCGAGCACCGAGCAGGTCTCGAGGAACAGGTCGAGGGGACTCTTGGCGCCCTGCTCGCCATCCATCAGGTCGGCGATGGACGCGGCCAACGCCGCCTCCACGTCCAGCTCAGGAAGTCCGGTGACGCCCATGGTCTGGGCGAAGGCCTCGAACATGGTCAGCCCGAGGACCACGACCCGCAGGTTGTCGCGGCAGCGCTGCGACACGTTGGCCCCACCCGGGATGACTCCCAGTACCTGGTCGGCGATCCGGGTGGCCGCCTCGAGGTCGGCCTTGGTGTCGCGGGCCAAGGCGAAGCGGATGTAGGGCACCGCGAGCAGCGTCAGGTCGAGGCGCTCGATGCGGCGAAAGGCCTCCTCGTACTCCGGCCGCTCCTTCAGGGTGTTCGGGTCCGGGGTCACCGAGACCAGGCGATCCACGAGGGCAGCGTCATCGGCCCGCCCCTCGCCGCCGATGCACACCGGCGCGGACAGGCGGTACGACACCACGCTCAGGTCGGCCCGCCCGCGCCGTTCGACCTCTCCTCCGTAGATCGATCGCAGCAGCCGGTGGATGGTGTTCAGCTCGTGGTGCGACATGTCGTTCGGGCGGTACTCGTCCAGGAAGACGGGCACGCTGTTGGTCGCCGACAGGAGCTTGATCAACGCGAACTTGGTCTGGGTGACGCTGAAGGAGTCGAGCTGCTCGGCAGCCCGGACCCCCAGCAAGCGCCAGAAGACCTCCTTGATGAGCGAGGTCTTGCCGCTGCCGCGCGTGCCCCAGATCCACAGGATCGGGAAGCGCTTGATGAGCTGCATGATCCGAGGCTTGAACGGCGAGGCGAAGAACCAGCCGAGGACCGGCAGCACCACCGAGGGATCGTTGAGGCACAGCAGGTCGGGCAGCGCGCGAGCAGCCAGATCGCGGCAGGCCGCCTCGTCTTCGATCGGGTAGTGCAGGACCTCGGCAAAGCCGGTGTCGTGCTCGACCAGCACGAGGTCGCTCCCCGCCACGGGGCCATCGGGACCGAGCACCTGGGCCGGAGTCACCCAGCGCGGGCCGGCCGCGGTCTCCACGTACCCGACCACCTCGAGCCCGGTCCGCACCGGCACCTGCCTGCCGGAGAGGATGCGCAGTACACCCTGGACGTTGTCGTCCGAGCCGGTCCACTGCATGTCGGCGTTGGGGAAGCTCTGGATGAAGTTGCGCTTGGAGTGCCAGGCCGACGGCGGAAACCGGACGCCTTCGTAGACGCGTCCGCGGTCGGTGGTCACGTCGCCGACGATGAGCTCGCCGCCTCCGAGGCGGATGCGCTCCTTGGGCTCGACATGGAACGACGAGATGATGAGCACCTCGCCGTCGCGGCCCTGGACGTAGTAGTGGTCCCGCTCCTCGAAGACCTCGCCCTTGAGCACCTCGCCGCCACCGTGGCTCGTGTCGCCGTCGTCCCGGGCGTCCCCCGAGGCCGGCTCGGGCCTGGCCTCGCGCAGCATGGCGTTGACCGCGCGCCGGCCGACTTTGAAGCGCTTGGTGATGATGTCGAGGTAGCCGTCCTGCTCGATGGCGGGCCGCCGGGCGATCAGCTCCATGGCGGGCCTGAGCTGCGCGGCCAGATCGATCTTCGACGTGTCGGCGGCGATGGAATCGATCAGGTGCTCGAGGTAGCGTCGCGCCCCGTTGAGCACCTCTCGGAACGCCTCTGGTGGGTTGGCCTTGAGGAACTCGTTGACGTCGATCTTCTCCACGCCATCGGGGCGAGGCAGCTCGGCGATGCGAACGTCTCGCCCCTCAGCGTGCAGCGCGGCTGCTGTCTCCTGGGCCCCGGCGGCGCCGGCGCCGCTCGCCTCGGCGTCGTTGCAGATGACCACCCGCTTGGCCCAGCGAGTGAGCCGCACGAGCTTGGGCACGTCCTGCTTGCGAAAGCGGGTCGTCACCGGCGAGATGCAAGCGATGCCCGCCTGCGCCGCGCTGATGCAGTCCGTGACCCCCTCTGTGATCAGCACCTCCTCGGCGCCGCGGGCCGAATCCTCGTTGTAGAAAGTGTCGTTGCGAACGGTCTCGGAGACGTAGCCGTGCCGCTCCGAATGGGTGAGCAGCTTCTTGTACTTCGACCGCTCCCACTCCTCGTCGCCGGTGAACTGCGTCGACCGCGCGATGAAGTAGACGACCTGACCGCCCTTCCAGTACGGGAAGACCAGCCGGTCGCGGAAGAAGTCTTCCACCCGCCCGCCGCCCACCAAGACGAACAGCCCGGTCTTGAGCGCCAGGCTGCGCTCGACCTTCAGCTCGCCCGTGAAGTGATCGAAGAGATGGCCGCAGGCCCAACCGAGCTGAAGCTCGTCGATGGTCTCGTCGCTGAAGCCGTAGTGGTCGCGAAACCACTCCTCGCGGATGCGCGTCGGTAGAACCCGGTGGTAGTAGCTGGCCGCCTGGGTGAGGAGCCGGTCGACGTCCCGGCGCTCGACCAGCAGCTCGAGCTCGTGCCGGAACGCCTCGTCGTCTTGATCGGGCCGCCGGATCCCCTGGCGTTCGGCGAGGGTGAACAGCGCCTCCTTGAAGCAGACCTGGTCGCGCTGCTGAACGTAGGCGAAGACGTCGCCCCCGAGCCCGCCACCGTTGGAGAAGTCGTACCAGGACTGGTTGTGAGGCCAGACCACGAAAGACGGCGTCTTCTCCTGGTGGAAGGGAGAGAGCCCCTTGAGCGTGCGACCGGCGGGTCGAAGCTCAACGTCGGTGCCGACCACCGAAACGATGTCCGATGCACCGCGGACCTCCTCGATGAAGTCACGAAAGGCCATGCGGTCAGCCCTCCTCGACCGCGGCGCAGGCAGCGATCCGGTTCGAACGTGCAGCTCTTCGCAGCCGGCGCAGAGCGCGCGCCTCGATCTGCCGCACGCGCTCCCCGCTTACCCGCAGCAGCCAGCCGACCTCACCGAGGGAGAAGCGGATGCCATCGAGGCCGAAGCGCAGTCGAACGACCCGTCTATCCACGACGGGCAAGGCCGCAACGGCTCGCTCCACGAGGCGTCGACGCTCGCGCGCCTCGACGTCGAGGGTGAGGTCGGCGGGGCTCATTCCTCGTCCTCGGCGGCCACGTTGTGCAGAGCGGCAATCCGCTGCTGGAAGCGCCGAAGCGATTCCACGTCGGGAAACTCGAGCTCGACGACAACGCCCCCCTCCTCGATGCAGAGGGTGGGCATGTCCCCATCCCAAGGAGACAAGGTGACCTCGGGATCCTGTAGCGACGCCGTGGCCTTCATCAGGCCGAGCTCCAGCGCCGGGGTGAGTCTGGGTTTCATCTCCATCGTTGCCTCCATCAAGCGGCCAGGCGCTCGTAGATGCGGCGCCGCTCGCGGTACTGCCGCAGCAGGGGCGGCACGGCGGCGTCGACGATGTCGAAGAGCACCGCGCCCTGCTTGTCGGGGTGAGGCCGCATGAGGCGGCCGATGCGTTGCGCGGTGCGGCCCTTGGTTCGCCCCGGGAAAGCCAGGACGATCCGGTCGAGGCGAGGTACGTCGAGTCCCTCGTCAGCCAGGGTCGAGGCCACGACCACAGGCAAGTCGCCGGCGCGCAGTTCATCGAGGATGCGGCGGCGTTCGGGTTTCTTCACCGCGCCCACCAGCACCTCGGCGCGGACTCCATGGCCGGCGATCAGCCGAGCCAGGCGGCGGCAGTGTTCGACCCTGCCGGAGAGCACCAGCACCGAGTGCCCTTCCCGTGCCTCGCGAGCTGCCAGCTCGGCGACGAGGTCGTTCCGTTCGGCATCGTCGACCAGGGCAGACATGCAGGCCTGGTGGTCCTCGGGGCCGGCGTAGTCGAAGCTGAAGCTCGAGTAGACGGGGCGCACCTCTGGTGAATCGAGGTAGCCCTGGGCAACGAGCTCGGCGTAGGAGATCTCGAAGAGCCGCTCCCCGAGAGTGAAGTCGAGCAGTGAGGTGAGCCCGTCCTCGCGTTGGGGCGTGGCGGTGAGGCCGTAGCGGTAGCGGGCCGGCATCCGGCTCAGCACCGCCTGGAAGGTGCTGGCCGGCGCGTGGTGCGCCTCGTCGACGATCACGCAGCCGAAGCGTGCGGCGAGAGCGTCGAGCCGGTCGAAAGGCAGGCGCACCAGGGTCTGTACCGTGGCCACCGTGACCGCCGATGGATCGCAGGCGCCTTCGGCCACGACCCCGGCCTCGACGCCGAGGATGCGACGGATGGTCTCTCGCCACTGCTCGAGGAGATCGTGGGTGTGGACCACGACCAAGGTTGGTTGGTCGACAACACCGATGGCCGCCGTGCCGGCGACGGTCTTACCGCCACCGCAGGGCATGACCACGGTGCCCTGGACTCCGCGCCGCATCTTCTCGACGGCCTCGGCCTGGTAGGGTCTTAGCTCGACGGTCACCTGGAACCCGGCGGCCGGATGCAGAGTTCGTTGATCCTGGAAGTCCACCGCCACGCCGACTTCGCTCAGGCGCTTCCGCAAAAGGCCGACGGCGCCTCGGGGGATATCGATCCAGCCGTCGCGATGCTCGACCAGACAGTCGATGCGCTCGGGGATGCCGGCGATCTGGCGCCCCATCCTCCGGCGCGAGATGAACTCCGGGTTCGGGAACGACAGGTCCCGCCGCAGCCGCTCGATGGCCTTCGGAGCACACTCCGGCGCGATGAAGGCGATGGTGCCGGAGACGACCGCGCGCATCAGGCGGCCTCCTCGAGGAAGTGCCGCACGTTCTCCAGGCGGCGGCTCTTGAGGACGTCCGGCAGGCTCGCGGTGAACACCCGGCCGTAGGGCTTGCTGACCAGTCGACGGTCGAGCACGACCACCACGCCGCGATCGGCAGCGGTGCGGATCAGCCGGCCGAATCCCTGCTTGAAGGCGATGACCGCCCTCGGCAGGCTGTAGCTCGTGAACCAGCGGCGGTCCCGCTCGCTGATGGCGTCGAGCACCGGGTCATCGGGCGAGGGGAACGGCAGTCGGTCGATGACCACGCAGGACAGCGCCTCGCCCGGGACATCGACGCCGGCCCAGAACGACTCGGTGCCGAGCAGCACCGAACCCACATCACGGCGAAACTCCTCGACCAGCGCGGTCCGCGGCATGTCGCCCTGCTTCAGGACGCGGTGGCCGTTGCCGCACACCCGCTCGTAGGTGGCGTTGAGGTTGCGGTACGAGGTGAAGAGGCCGAGGGTGCGACCGTCGGCAAGGTCCATGACCTCGGCGAACAAGGCGGCCACCGCGGCCGGATATGCCGGGTCGTTGGGCTCGGGCATGCCGTCGGGCACCACGAGCAGGGCTTGGCGCTGGAAGTCGAACGGAGTGTCGACCAGGAGCTCGCGCGGGTCCGGGACGCCGATCTCCTCGCGCAGGTGGTCGAAGGAGCCTCCCGTTGTGAGCGTCGCCGAGGTGAGGACCACCGTGCGGGTTTCGCCGAACAGGCTGTGGCGCAACCGCTCGCCGACATGGATTGGTTTGGAACAGAGGACGCCACCCCCGCGGGAGTCCTCCTCGATGAACGAGACCGCCTCCGAATCCGTCAACGAAAGCGCTGCACCGATCTGGTGGGCGAGGTCGTTGCAGCGGGCGGCTGCGCGCTTCAGATCCGCGCGCAGGTCCACGTCGCTGGTCTCGGAGATGGCCTCGACGTAGCCGTCGCGCACCTCGCCGAGGAGTCGGACGAGCTCCGAGTATGGAACCACGTCGGGCGTCCGCAGGCGCGTCTTGTAGGCCGGAGAGCGTCGGTGCTGCGCCAGCCGCGTGAAGAAGCGCTCGGCCTCCTTCACCACGTGTTCGTGGAACCGGGCCTCGCCGATCTTCTTCAGCAGGCGCGCGGCCCAGCGAACCGAGCCCTGGGTGACACGGAAACCGAAGAAGTCCCGCGCGATGTCGGCGGCCTTGTGGGCCTCGTCGAGGATGGCCACGCCGAAGGGCGGTAGGACGATGTCCTTCTCGGTCGCCTCCCTGACCTGCAGGTGAGCGAAGAGCAGGTGGTAGTTGCAGACGACGACGTCGGCTTCCTGGGCAGCGGCCCGCGCCTTGAGCGCGCAGCACTCGTCCCGAAAGCGGCAGTCGGAACCCTTGCAGTCCTCCGAGCTGGTGGAGAAGCGGCGCCAGAGCCGGTACGGCGGTTCGAAGGACAGCTCGCTGACATCGCCCGTCGCCGTCCGCCGAGCCCAGGCCACGAGCGCCTCGAGCATGCCGGCGTCACTCGGATCGTCGAGCAGCTCGAGCGTGCCCTGGGCCTCCTCCTGGTAGAGCCGGTCGTGGCAGAGGTAGTTACTGCGCCCCTTGATGAGCGCGAACGAGAAGTCCCAGGGGAGGATGTCGGCGAGTAGCGGCAGGTCCTTGTTAACGAGCTGCTCCTGCAGGGCGATGTTCGCCGTGGCGATGACGACCCGCTTGCCCTCGTGCGCCGCGTGGTAGGTGGCCGGCACGCTGTAGCCGATGCTCTTGCCGGTGCCGGTTGGCGCCTCGGCCATGACGTGCTCGCCATCGCGGATGGCGCCGTCCACGGCCAGGGCGAGATCGATCTGGCCCTGCCGCGGGACGTAGCCCTCGAAGCGGTGCGCGAGGACACCGTCGGGGCCGAACACGCTGTTGATGTAGTCGTCCATGTTTCCTCTCGACCTCGCTGGTTCGCAGGCCCGTCCCTCACGCGCTCGACGCCGAGCTCGACCACCGGCGACTCCGGTGTTCCCGGCTGTCGCGGACCTCTGGGGCCTCTCGGTCTGTCGAGCCCGACGTGGAGCGCGCGAGGCTGTGCTCCGCGCCCTTCGGATCACGCGAAGGGGTCGACCTCGTCGTTGCTCCCGGCCTGGGGCTGGGCGTACTTCGCCTCGAGGCTCGCAATGAAGGCGCCCGCGGCCTTCTCATCGGAGCCCTTCAGGTCCCGCACGCGCTGCACGCTGAACTTCTCGAGGAACGTGTCGACGGCCTCGCGGGGGAGCGCCTTGAGGCGGCCGACGAGCTGGCTCGCCGAACGCGCGTCGATCGTGTCCCCGCCACCGCCGCTGCCGCCCTTGTCGTAGGAGTCGAAGTTGTCACTGCCGCCCGAGACGACCTTGGGAAGGTCGTGCAGGCGCAGTGCGTCGATCTCCTTGATCTGCTCGGGGGTGAGCTTCTCCTCGGGCAAGATCGTGTAGCTGGTCTTCGGATCACCCGCGGCGCCATGGCGCTCGATCTCGAAGAGCCACTTGTCGAGGCCGTACTTGTCCCTCGCCTTGAGCAGGTCCTTGAACCAGGTGACGCCACCCTCGATGACCTTCAGGTCCCGCTCGGCCGGGACGTAGAAGTTCATCGACACGCGCAGGTTCGGCCGCTTGCCCTCGGAGCAGATGCTGCAGCCGTCGCCAGTGCACACCTCGTAGCGCTCGCCCGTCCAGTGTGTCTCGCGGGCGTAGGGGTCACCGGCGAAAGCGCCGACGACCTTGTCGCGATCGTTGGCGAGCCGCACGAACAGCCCGCTGCCCGAGTTGGTGTGCTTGTCCGCGAGTCCTTTGGCTTGATCCCAACCGTTATTCATCACGTGCCTCCTCTCCGGCGTGTGGCCGGTGGTAGATGGCGAGCAGCGAGGTGCCGTCCTCGCAGACGCCCGCGTCCTCGACGTAGAAGTCCTCACCAGGCTCGATCACCTGCTGGAGCTCCCAGCGGCGATAGAGCCCGGGCAGCCTCAGCCACTCGTTCGTGCTCACGATCGATGGCCTCTTCGGCGACGCCTCGTTCACGAGCCACCTCCATCCGCGCCCGAGCGATGAGCCGATCCGCGAGCCCCTCGGCGAGTGCGTCGATGGCCTCGGCGGCCTCGCGCTCCGCATCGCGATGCGGTTGGCGGATGACCTCGAGCTGCAGGCGCTGCTTCACGTCGTTTCCTCGTTCGACCAGCCGCCAGCACCACGCCGGCGGCTCGAGGGGCCTATGAGCAGAAGCGGTGCCAGCTCGGCCGGATGCCGCGAAAGCGAAGGCAGGACGGGCGGTTACGGCCGGCGCACTCGTTGCGGATCGCGAGCGCTATCGACCTCGCGCCGGGTGCTTCGCAGATGCTGGTCAGGGGGCGCGGAAGGCACGCTCGCGGAAGCAGTCATCGTGTCGAATGGAGCGGCGACCTTGCTCGTTGGAGCGGTCGCGCGGTCAGGTGGAGCGTAGATGGCCCGCAGGATGGAGCGGTCGAAGACCGATCGCCACGATGGTCCACGCGCTCGGCACCAGCTACGCGGAGCACATCATCCCCGCGCTGCTGCTGGGTTTCGCGCTGATCGGAATGAGCTTGAGCTGGTCGCCAAGCGGAAGGTACGGGTGTTGCAGTGTGGCCCAGCACGGGGCCGAGTTGGACAGGCCCCGAGCACCACGGATCGGAGGTCGCCAATGCCCAACGTCGTCACCTACTGCCGCGTGTCCTCGGACGAGCAGGCCCAGAAGGATCTGTCGATCCCAGCGCAGCGCAAGGCCCTGGGCCGATGGATCGACGAGCGAGACGAAATCGATCTCGCCGACCAGTTCGTCGACGAGGGGGAGTCCGCCTACGCGCCGGCCGACAAGCGCCCGGGGTTCTGCCGGATGATCGCATACTGCCGCAAGCACCCGGTCGACTTCATCCTCGTCCACAAGCTCGACCGGTTCTCGCGCAACCGCGAGGAGTCGATCCTCTTCAAGTCGCTGCTGCGCAAGCACGGCGTGATGGTGAAGTCGATCACCGAGAACTACGATCCCGAGACGCCGCAGGGCTTCCTGTACGAGGGGATGATCGAGGTCATCAATCAGTTCTACTCGATGAACCTCGCCACCGAGACGATGAAGGGCATGCGCGAGAACGCCGAGCGCGGCTACCACAACGGCGGCCAGTCACCCTACGGCTACCGCAGCGAGCGGTTGGCCGACGCCTCGGGCCGCGAGCACACCCGGCTCGTGCTCGGCCCTGACGAGGAGGTCGCGACGGTGCGGGAGATCTTTCGCCTGGCGGTCGAGGAGAACCGGGGCGCGAAGACCATCTGCCGCATCCTGAACAAGCGCGGCGTGCCAGGCCCCCGCAGCCCGAACTGGAGCCAGTCGAGCGTCGGCAACGTCCTCAACAACCGGGTCTACGTGGGTGACAGCGTCTGGAACAAGCGCAACTCCAAGACGGGCAACGTCAAGAACGCGGACGACTGGATCGTCAACGCAGACACCCACGAGCCGATCATCGACCGCGACCTCTTCATGCGGCGCAAGGAGATGGCGGCTCAGCGCACCTTCAACCTGCGCAGCAGCCCGCGCCGCGCGGTGAAGTACCTCCTGGCTCGTTTGATCCGCTGCGACCATTGCGGCGGGCTCTTCGTCGGCCGGCGGCAGAAGAAGCGCAGCCGCAAGGACGGCGAGCCCTATGACCTCTTTCGGTACCGCTGCAACACCTACGTCACCAAGGGCAAGGAGGTCTGCCCGTCGATCGGCATCCACTGCGACTGGATCGAGGGTGAGGTCGTCGACATCGTTCGCCGCGAGATCTGCTCGCCCGAGCGGCTGGCCGCCCTGCAGGAGCTGGTGCACAAGAAGATCGAGGCGCGCCGCAGCCGGTACGGCAAGGACCCCCGAGAGCTCGACCGCAAGCTGGCCGACATCGACCGCCGCATCCAGAACTACTACCGGGCCATCGGCGACGGCATCGACGCCAAGACCTGCAAGGAGCACATCGCCCGCCTCGAGGCGGACAAGACCGAGGTCGAGGAGGAGGCCGAGCTGCTGCGCCAGGACGACTACTACCGCCGGGCCCTCGAGCTGAACCTCGGCGAGCTCACACGCTTCGCCGCCGCCTTCAAGGACGACTTCCGCGAGCTGCCCATGGCCGTCCAGCGCCGGGTCATACTGCACTTCATCGAGGAGATCCGGGTGGTCGATCACGAGGTAGTGCGCGTCAAGGTGAAGGTCCCGTTTGACGAGAACGGCGTCCGACACCTCACCGACGAGCTGCAGGCGCCCCCGGACGGCGGCGGAAGCTCCGTGTTGTCCGCGGCTTCCACGGCGGGATTGCTTTTAGGTCCAGCACGGGGCATCTTGGACCAGGCAGACGCGAGGCAAGAGGCTCTGCTGGGACCAGCCCGGGGAGCCAACATCAGTCCCGACGGTTCTTCCGTCGGTTTGGTTCACAGAAGGCCCTGCCGATGAC
>CAZMRP010000001.1:0-86266 GCA_964568275.1 uncultured Myxococcales bacterium | reverse complement strand
GCGTAGGGCCAGCCGAGGTTGACGAGCCGGTCGGCCAGCAGGATCTCGAACACGTTGTGGCGTGAGTACCTGCGCCAGGACCCGCGGCCCGCAACGTCGCCGCCGTCCGGCCGCACGACTCCCGTCTCGGCGAGGTGGATCAGCTTGCGAGCAGGGATGCGCAGGATGCGAGCGATGTCAGTATTTGAGAAGTATGCCATGGCTTGACAGGCGGTCCCTTCTATGATACGCCATACGTACCATGGAACATGCGGCCACGGCAAAGTGTCTCACGCTCGCGACCGCCGCGCAAGCCGCGCGCTTCGTCGCCATCGCACGGAACCCGAAGCTCGGGCCGGTCAGCTACGAGGAGACCGGACCCCGTCGGCGGGCCTGCGCGACGCCACCATACGTGTGCTGCACCTACACGGCCATCGCGGCAACCTGTCCCGAAACGTGTCGCTTCAGGTACGCGGGATGCTACGCGGAGGCCGGCTTCACGAAGTTCCTCGCGAGGAAACTCGATTCGGCTGCCGTCGGCCTGTCGCCCGAGGACGTCATCTTGCAGGAGGTGCGCGAGATCAACGATGCGTTCGGCGGTGGGCGAGTCCCGCAAGATGGGGCTCGTGGCGGCCGCGACCTGCGCCTCCATGTCTGTGGCGATGTCGGCAGCGCCGCCGGTGCCGGAATGCTGGCCAAGGTCGCGAAGCGCTGGGACGATCGGGATGGCGGTGCGGTCTGGACGCCGACGCATCGGTGGCAGGAGATTCCACGACGCACGTGGGGCGACAGGATCTCGGTGCTCGCCAGCGTCGAGGTGCCGCAGGAGATTGGCCTGGCTCGCAGTCGCGGCTACCCGGCGGTCATCGTGGTCGAGGCGTTCCCGAACGGGGCGAAGGCCTTCCACCTGCCGGGTTCGAGGGCGCAGATCATCCCGTGTCCGGCGCAGACGCGTCCGGGCACGACGTGCATCCGTTGTCGCCTCTGCCTCGACCGCGACCTGCTCAAGATCGGGGCCGCCATCGGGCTGCTCACCCACGGACCGGGCAGGGCGGCCGCCAACGCCGCCCTGCGATCCTCGCGGCGTCGTGGTTCTGCGGCGACGGCGTCGTCCGGAGAGAGGTCATGCCCCCACCACGCCGAGGACGCGACCGACATCCTGCTGGCGGGCGATGTGGTTGACGGGCAGGGGACGTACGGCTCCAGCCCGCGGGCCGCAGGGCGCGGGGTGTAGGAGAGAGGAATCCGTGTCGACGGACTGCAGGCAGAAGGGAGACGAACGTCCTCGTCCCGTCGACGACTGGGACCCGGGCAGATCCCTTCTCGCGGCCCTTGCTGGCGAAGCCGTGCCTCTCCTCCAGCGGGGTCTGGACGTCCTGCTGTGCGACGGCGACTCGCGCTTCCGGGTCCGTGCAGCGGATCTCCGATTGGAGTCCGTACCCGAGGAACGGCACCAGGGAATCGTGGGCTTCGTCGCCCGGCACCCCGACGCTGCACTCCACGTTGCGTCGTCCTGGTCCCCGAACGTGGTTGCTGTCACGGCGTACACCGATGAGGAGATCCGATTCGTTCTGGGCATCCTGCAGTCCGAGCAGTTGATGGCGCCCGGCGCTGTTGGCGTGGGCCTGCCCGCGCGGACGTGGTTCTTCCGCATGCCGGCGGGGGTCGCGATCCTCGACGAGGTCCTCATCGATAACGGCGCCATCTCCCTCATGGGCATCAACGAGTCGGCGCCGGTGTTCGGCGGCCCCCTCGAATTCTCGTGGGACGTGCCGATGGTGGACCCGTCGGCGCTGCCGGAACTGCCTGCCGCATTTCTGGAGAGGTTCAGCAAGCACTTCGTGCCGGTCGACGGGCAGCCGAGATTCCGCGAGTACGGACGCGCCGGCAGCTCCTACCCTTGGTGGGGCCTGACCACGATGCTGGACTCGGCGCCGCCGGGGCGGCGGTGGGAGGACGACTTCATCGCTTCCCTCTGCCACTACGTCGCGCCCGACCCGGACGCCAAACACGTCTGCGACCTGGTGCTCGAATGCGATGAGGCCCTGGCCCCCTCGGTGGACGCGGGACGCGGCTTCATCCGCAGGCTGCGAGAGCTGGGTGTCCCCGACGAGGCCGTCCGCATCCGCTACTCCGGCAGCAAGTCGATCCATGTCGAGGTCGGCTACCGTTGCTTCGGCCAGGTGCCGCGGGCCGACGGCAACGACGTCATGGGGCGTATCGCCGAGCGGCTGTTCGCCGACGTGGCCAAGTTTGACCGCAGCCTGTTCGACCGACGACACAAGGCGCGGGTCTTGGGAACAAGGCACTCCGGCACCCGTCGCTGCTGCGTGCCGTTGACCGTCGACGAGCTGTTCAGCCTCACCGTCGACGACCTGATCGAACGCGCCAAGCGACCGCCCGCGTGGAAGCCCGCGCCGGCGAGCGCGGACGAGCCGGTCGCGCAGCTGGTCAAGATCTGGCGTGAGACCTCGGACGCCATCGAGGAACCCGCCGGGGCGTCCGGGCCCGGGCGCCGGCCGCAGGGTACGCGGAAGTCGACCGCGTCCAAGGGGCGGACCGGAAGACGCGCGTCGGTGGACCTGCGCCTCGCCCGCCGGGTCCTGAAGAAGTTGGCCGGCCATCCGGCTTGCATCACGGCCCTCCTCGGCGGGCAACGTACGCAGCAGGGACATCGGAACACCGTTGCTGTCGCCCTGGCGGCTTACACGAGCACGTTGCAGATGGACGACTTCGCCTCCAGGAAGCTCGTCCGGGACGCGGCCGGGTTCATCTCGTCGCGCAACCTCGACCGTGCCGGCATCGAGCAGAGGATCCTGGCCGCACGGCAGACCGCAAGGAGCGCCAGGAGCGACACGTACGTCTTCGCCGGCCGGAGCTGCGGTGCGCTTCGTGCCGCCGGTCTGCCGTGCGAGGTGAGCTGTCCGGCCCGCGCACTGTGGACGCCGCTCGGCACGCGCAGCCACCGCCGCCGACCCGAGCCGATTCCGGCCGGTGTCCAGGTGCCGGAGCCGACGCACTACTCGGCAGATGACGCGGAGACGATGGTCCGGGAGCACCGGGCCGGGATCGCCGCGCTGGTGAGATCGAACGACGAGAACGCGACGGTCGACCTCGTCATCGCCGCGCCGGGCCTCGGCAAGACGACGATCACGAAGAAGGTCGAGCGCAAGCGCCTCGCCGCCGCCCCGGCGGGGGAGCGCATCCTGTGGCTGGCCGAGAGGCACGAGCTTCTCGAGACCCTCGTCGCCGATTGGCCGAACATGGTCCACATCCGCCCGCGGTCGGCCGAGAACTGCCCGCGCTTCGCCGCCGACGTGAAGCCGCTGGTCGACGCCGGCTGGGGCGCGACGGTCAACTCGCAGATCTGCTGGAACTGCCCTCACCATCCCAGGAACGCCGACCAGGGCCGGGACGCCTGCGCGTACCAGCGCGACCTGCGCGACCCCGCATGCTCGTGGGCCTGCGTGCACCATCTCGCGACTCTGACCGACGTTGCCCACCGGGCGAACCGGATCATCGTCGACGAGGATCTCCTCCGGGCCTGCCTTCGGAAGAGGCGCTACACGGCGACGCAGATCGACCTCATCCGGCGGGAGGTGCGTGCCACCGATCCGGAGGCCCGGGGGCCGCTCTTCCGACTCGGCGAGATTCTGGCCGCGGCCCGGCCGGCCGGGAAGGACTGCTCCGGAGCCGATCTGGCCCAGGCGTTCCGGCATGCCGACAGAGCTCAGGTCCTGCGCGATCTGGAAGTGGTGCTCGCCTCGCAGCTGCAGAGGTGCCCGACGGAGGAGACGTCGCACGAGCGGCCGGCGCGCGTCGCACCCGATCCTCGCCCTCTCTTCCAGGCGCTGCAGCATCTCCTGAACGGCAGGGCCGCGCCGATCCGATGGGACGGGAACGCCTGGCTCGTCGCCTGGGTCGAGCGGCCGCGCTTCTTCGACAAGCCCGTGATCTGCCTGGACGCCACGGCGGACCCGGAGCTGCTCCGTCTCGTGCTGGCCCGCGAGATCAAGGTCCGCCTGTTCCACGTGCCCGTCGTCGCGCCGGTTCTCCAGCTTGCCGACGGGGTCTACTCCCGCAGGACGCTGTTCGAGGCGGACGGAAACGTCCGGCGCCGGACGGTCGACCGGCTGCTCCGCGCCGTGGCCGCCCGGGCGCGTCTCTGCCCCGGGCGGACGCTCCTCATCACCTTCAAGAAGCTGGCTGAGGGCCACTTGTCGGAGCCGGCCGGTCGAGGGCTTCTCCCCGGCAATGTCGACGTCAAGTACTACGGAAACCTGCGGGGAAGCGACTGCTCCCAGTACAGCCAGGTCGTGCTGGTCGGCTTTCCGTTCCATTCCCCCGCGGATCTCTTGCTCACCGCGAGCGCCCTCCACGCCGGCGAGGATCCGATCTCTTCCGCCACGTTCGAGGAGATCGTTCCGTACCTGGCCACCAACGACTGGACGAGACCGGACCAGAACCCGTTCGATCATCCCGGCGGCCCGGCGGGGTTCCGGGTCCGACGGTACGTCGACCCGCGGCTGGAGCGGGTGCGCCGGCTCCACGAGGACGGCGAGTACTGGCAGGCGATCAACCGCATCAGGCAGGTCAGCGATCCGACCAAGGTCACGATCCTGCTGTCCGCCATGCCCGTCGATCCCGAGCACCAGCTCCCCGTGCGTCTTGTGACCTACGAGGACCTCGTGCCCGTCTCAGCGACCGAGGGGGGCCGCGCCTCCGCCGTTGAACCTGCGACGGTCGTGTCCGACTTCCACTCCGATCACGCGTTTGTCTCCGTGTCGGCCGTGATGCAGCAGCACCCGGTCCTCGCGGAGCACGTCATCCGTCGGGCGATCAACAAGCTGGCCCGGCGGCTGGGTCTTCCCCGTCTGGTGATCCGGTCGCCCGGCCACAGGGGACATCCGGAATCCGGGTACGGAGACGTGGAGGCGGCTGCCGCTTGGCCCGTCTACGCGGGATGCGCCGTGGAGAAGGTGTCCCGGACGGCCCGTCTGGGTCGTGCCCGTCGGAACCTTGTGACTCCGCGTACTTCTGATTTGTTGACAGGGATTGTATTAGAAGCCTTCCAATACAAAGGTGTCAGCAAATACCCCGACAAGGCCACGGGGCGGGGGACTCCCCTCGTTGACGCTCAGACGGGCAAGGTCCTGACCAGACATCCCAAGTCGGCGACGGGCACCGGAGAGCCTGCATGACCATCCACGGCGCCCACACCGGTTCCAGGGCTGCCGGCCGGGCGTGTGGCGGTAGCCGCGAGAACGTGGCCCGCCCGTCCAGGTGGAGGTGATTGCGATGGAACTCGAGGTTGACAGAACTGGTCAGATTCGGATTCGACGCTCGGACCTGGCCTGGGTGCCCGACGATGCCCGGCCAATCGACCCCGGGGAGATCGTCCAGCAGACCCTCGGCAAGTTCACCTCACTGGCGCCGGCCTTGGTCCTGGGTCTGCTGGCCAGCGTGCCGGCGAGCTACACCGTCAAGTTCCCGCGCCCGGCGTTCAGCGACCTCGACTTCGCCGAGGTGCTCAAGCAGCTTCCGCCCAGCGGCCTGGCGGCGCTGCCCCCCGCCGTCTTCGAAGCGATCACCTGCCTCGGGTTCATCGAGTCGGCGGCCTACGTCATCAACGCGACGGTCGGGATGAAGGTGCCGCAACTCCGGCTCCTCGCCCGGCTGAGTCTGCCCGAGTGCAGCCCGCGAGTCAGCGACCGCCACGCCGCGCTGCTTGCCTACGGCGGCTGTTCGGCGACCTACGAGTTCAAGACGCTGGCCTGCACCGACTCCCTCTGCGAGACGATTGCCGCCACCGCCCGGGATGTGAACAGCCCTTGCCTGGTCATGTCCCGCTCGCCGATGGACAACACGGACTTCGTGTCCTGGGTGGATCGGACGAACCCTGAGTTCGCACACGAATGGGACCAGCGGCTCTTGGCGACCCGTCACACACTTCGGACTGGCACGCCCGAGGAAGTCGTCAACACGGTCTTCCGCATCCACAGATCCCCGGACGGGGAGGCCGAGGTCCTTACCCTCTTGCGCACCGACGCACTCACGCCGCTGCAGCGCAGCTTGCTGCTCGACGCTGTCGCCCGGTCGCAAGCCCTCGATCTGTGGGGTGCCGGCCGCATGCAAGGCGACTGGCCCTCCGGCGCGGCTTCGTGGAACAGTCCCTGTGCCGGGCTCCGGACAGTCGCGCTGGAGCCCACGATCATGGCCAGGTTCGAGAAGAGACCGGTGGCCCTGCCGCGACTGATCCAGTGGCTCGAGCGCAATGGAATCACGTTCGATCCGAATGTCCTGCCGGAATCGCTGAAGACGGACCTGGTGAAGAGGCGCTGCTCTGTGAAGGGCAATCCTGTGCTCGACCAGTGGCTTCTGGAGTGGCTCCATGGCTGATCTGTCACTCCCCACGCCAGTGTACCGGCGGCCCCCCTGTTCCCACTGGTCGACCTCCGGGTCGATAATGGAGGGTGAGGAGGCCAAGATGCTGAACGAGGACGCGAACGAGGACATGGAGCTGGCCGGCCGCCGTGGGACCGACGCGCGCAGCCGGCACGAGGGCGGCGACCCCGGCGCCCACGTCAGGCTCGACGAGCTCGACATCCCGCCGGAGCTGCCCGGTGAGGATGAGGACCCGCAGGGCGAGCCGTGCGGGGCCGCCATGGAAGGCGCCCCTGCTCTGCCGCCGGGACTGGCGGAATTGACGCATGACCTCGGACTCGACGCCGTCGTCCGGGAGCAGGTCGGCAGCCTGGTGTGGTGGTCGGACCGGCGGGGAGCCCCGTGGACGAACGAACGCCTCCTGCGGAAGCTGCACCCGGTCGTGCGCCAGTTGGCCCGGGGCAGGACCGGGCTGGTCGGAGCCGTCGGTCGGGACGACGGCGCGAAGCACATGGCCGTCGCCGTCGGCAGCGCGTTGACGATGGCGTTGCTCGAAGAATCCGACGGAGTCGGCGAAGTCCTCCTGGCAGATCGGATCATCGGAAGCCATCAGTTGGACGTCGCCGTCGTGGAGCAGTTGCGGACCGGAGTCCGGGAGGGGTGGCCGGCCCGGCGGATGGATCATCTCAATCGGCTGCACGCGGTTCTGGATCGTGCCGTGACGTCGGGGCTGAACTGCATCGCACGCTACCGGGCGCTCAGCCGGGCCGATCACGGATCTCTCGACGTCGGCGTTCGGGTGGTGAGCGGACAGGAGCAAGTGATCGATGGGCAGCACGCCGCGCACTGACGTCAGAACGACGGGTTCTGGCGTCACTGAACGACTCGGTGCGTGCCTGGGCGAGGTCGCGGAGATCCGCGCCTGCCGGCTGCGCGAGATGCTCCGGGCCCAGGGCGTCGAGCTGACCGGGCCGACGAAGGTCAGCATCCAGTCGCCCGGAGGCGAGCAGGAGATCACGCTCGTGCCGGACGTGATCCGTATCCTTGCGCCGCGGTGGCTGATCGTTGCGCCGTGCTGCGGCAAGCGTCGGCTGGCGCTGTACTGGCATCCCATCGAGAAGCGATTCGGATGCCGGCTGTGCATGGACGTCAGGTCGGCGAGAGATCGGCTCCGGAACAACAGCGTGCTGGCGCCGCTGCTGCAGAGCCTTGGATCGCGGGCGGGAGGCCGCCGACGATCTCCCGCAGGTGACGCACGCGTCGACGCGGGCGTGCAGGAAGGCGATGTGCCAGCCGAGGTGGAGGCGCGTGTCGGCGAATTGATGAGGGTGTCGGGTGCGGAAGGGAACCTGGTGGAACCGCTGAGTACCCGCGCAAACCGGGGGGCAGGGAGAATGGACCATGAGTGAGTTGGACGGTGTGGTGGATCGGCTCGAAGAGGAGGAGGGGCTGGTGGACGTCGGGCCGCCGTTCCCGCAGGCCGGGAGCGACGTGCCGGGGTTCATCCGCATGCCGGTGGAGATGGGTCGGGGCGCCTGCCGCTGCGGCCCGGAGTGGTCGGCGGCGATGACCTTCCGTGAGATGCAGACGGATCCCGATCCGGAGGACCCGCTTGGGGATGCTCCCGAGGCCGTCTCGGTCGATGCCGTCGTGCGTCGAGCGTTCGAGAAGGCGAGCCGTTCGAACCCGGAGGAGTTGGCGAACCTCGGCTGGATCGCCGACGACCTGCCGGGCTGGATCGGCGTGCATGTCGGCTACGCCCCGGGCCTCCCGTGGCCGCTGTCGGATGCGTGGGATCGGGCGACCACGCTGCTGCGTCTCCTCCCCAAGTACTTCGCAGAGCGGTCGCATCGGCTGCCCGGCGACCGGCCGTTCGTTCTCGGCGCCGCGGTCCTCGTGCGCGAGGTCGGGCGTGTGCTTGCCCGCGAAGGACTCGGAAGCGCTGCCGTGCACAACGAGGTCTGGCAGGCCGCCGAGGCGGCGGAAGCCGAGGCCCGCAGGAAGGCGGCGTAGCGTGCCGCGCCTGCGTACTTCCGGTCCGGGGGCGACGAGTACGCGCTCGCGGCCCGTTCCGGAGGAGTTGGATCCGGTGGTCGATCTCGATAACCCCATGACGCCGTCGCGGCCGACGGCCAGGGATCTCCGGTCGCTGGCCGGCGTGCTGCAGTCGGAGGCCCGTGCGGAGCGGAACCGGCAGGGCCGGACGACCCGGAGCTTGGTGGACAGAGCCGTCGTCGCCGCCCGGGGCCGCGGAGCCCAGTACGCCGACGCATGCCGCGGGATCGGGGACGCCGTGATCGGGACCCTCGGTTTCGGCGTCGGCGCCTTCGTTGACGAGCCGTGGCCGCCGGACGAAGCGCAGCAGTTGGCGGAGCGCCTGATGTGCACTGTCATGCAGGGGGCGCTCCGGATCGTACACGAGCCGCCGACCGCTGACCGGCGCGGGCGCCTGAAGGCATTCCAGGTCTTCTGCCGCGAAATGGCGGAAGTTCTCGCGGATGACGGGCTGGGAGAACCGAACCTGCGCGAGGTCCTCAGGGTCGCGGTCCCCAACCTGTGCAAGCTGCAGGCGATGGTGAGGCTCCGCCCGCCGGAGGATCCCTTGGACCCCGAGTAGACCTGCGGCCCGGTCAGTACACCCCGAGGTCGTGGCAGACCTGGGGGAGCGGACGGGCCGCGGCCGGATCCCCGGATTCCTCGGCGCAGACGTTGGCGCAAACGCGCAGGCCGCAGTCGCACATCGGGGCGACCTGCTCCTCCGGGACCTTGCCGCGGGCGGCGGCAGCGCGGGCCGGCTCGCAGATCTCGTCGTAGTTGGCCTGGCACGCCGCGAAGCAGCCCGACCAGATGTCGCTCGCCGTCGCGGTCCCGGCGGGGGTCGCGGTGTCGACGGCGCCGGCGTCCTGCGAGACGACGAGCACGGTCCCGAACACGATTCCGATCACGGCGACGAAGGTCTTCATCGGTGCTTCCTCCTCCTCTTGGCGACGCCCGCAGGCGTCGGCATTGGCGTCGGCGCACGTCGACAGGACGACCGTGCGCGACGCGTCCTTGGGTATCTGCCGGACGATGCGGCGGAGTTGCGCTCTCCCACGGCGGGACCACCGCCGGCGCGTCTGCCGGCCGACCAGCCGCGAGGGACGATGACCGCCGAGATATTGACCGAGCCGTGGCGGCGCAAGCAGCGCCTCAATGCGTATGCGACAGCGGTGTCAGGCTTGCGCCCGACAGCGCCGAAGCTCCGGGGTTCCACTATTCTTATGCCCCGCGGGAGGCGCGGCTTTTCAACACGCATCGAACGCCGAGATCCTTGTCGGGATCGAGGCGACCCGGGACGACGCCCTGCGGGTACTGCAGCCCGAGATGCTCATCGACACCGACGACGGCAAGTCCCGCCCGGTCGCCGGCGCCCGGTCGCCGGCCGGCTTGACTATCCCGGCGGTCTCGCGGACGATGATGACGAGGCTGACGACCTCCTCTTGCCGGCCCGGCATCCCGGGCTTGACGGATTCGCTACCCGTGACGGCACGAGGAAGTCGAAGGTCTCGGACACCTGCACGGACCATCCGCAGCCGGCGCTGCGGCGGGTAGCTCCCGCCGTCTGACCGGAAGGGCGGGCAGATCGCCTGGTCCGTGCAGGGTCTGTTCCGCCCTTTCTTCATGGGCGGAACGGGGGAGGTCGCCCATGTCCCTCGCCGCCGCCGCGTCCTGCCTGCGCGCCGCCGCGTTCTCCTTGTTGCCGGTAGTCGTCGTCGGGATCGTCGGTGGGTCGTGCAGGTCGAATCCGCCAGCCAGCGGAGGTTCCTCGTGCGTGTTGGCGGAGTGCGTCTCGGGCTGCGTGGCTGCCGGAAGATCGGGAGGGGCATGCGTTTCCGGCACGTGCACCTGCAACGATGCCATCGAGGATGCCATCGCCTCGCGGGGTGCGCAGGCGACCGATGTCGGCGGGTTGAGGCCGTCCGACCTTGCGACGCCGGCGCCGCCTCCAGGCGCGGCCTTGCCCGCCTCGGACGCGGTCGCCGATCCGGCCGCACCAACTACCCCACGCGGATTCAGGTCCAACGGCGGGAGCGTGTCGCTCAAGTTGTCCGTCGATGGCTCCTCACAGGTGGATGTGCCCGTCCCCGAGGCGGACATCGACATCCTCCTCGTGACCGACCAAGCCCTCCGGCCACTGCGACGGGAGTTCACGTTCGCCCCCGGGTCAATGAGCCGCGCACGCTCGCGGTTCATCATCGCGTTCGATCTCACCGGCCCGGCGGCAAGCGGGGGAGCCCGCGTCAACATCGACAACCTCTCGGTGTCCTGGTCCGAGGAGGGTTGCCGCGTCGGCAAGAGCGAGGGCGTGGCGAGCGGGTGGATCCAGTTCCGGGTCGCGGGTGATCGCGTGATGGGGCAGTTCTGGGTCCAGCTCTCCTGCCACACCGGAGCAGGCAGCAGGACCGTGGAGGGGGGCTTCAACTTGCCGGAGGCCGCCGAAGAGTTCTCCTGACGCCCTGCCGCGGGGGCGGCGCCCGACGGCGGCGTCGGCGGGCCAGTGGCGTCGGGACAGGAGGTGCCGGATGGACTGGGATTCGAGTGCTTCAGATCGAGTCGCGTGCCCGCCCGAGTGGCTCCGGGCCGCACGCGGCATGGCCGTCGCGGCGGTCCTGGGTGGCGTCATCGCGTCCTGCGGCGGGGTCTCGTACGCATACCGAACGGCATCCGCGACGCCAGCCGAACTCCACCCGATGGTGGCGGTCCGGAACGAGACGTTCGTCGTCCAGATCAAGAACGGAAGCCCGGAGCCGATCTTCGTCGACTGGTCGACGGCGCGGTTCGTGGACGTGGCCGGCCTCGAGCGCCCCCTCGTGCTGATGAGCGAGGACAACGTCGGCTCGCCCGACATCCCGCTCGATCCCGGAGCGACCGTCATCTACCAGCTTGCTCCCGCGCACTACTACATCCCGTCCGACCGGATGTGGGCAAGGCGGACGTCGCTGCGCGAGCTCATCACCTACCCCGACCAGTTCCAGGCGTCGGAATCCCGCCAAGTGACCCTGCGCGTGGCCTACTGCGTCGGACGGCCCTGCACCGCGGCGGAGGAATGCTGCTCGGCACCCGCCGGAAGGCAGACCATCGAGGCGTCCCTCGCGGTTGCCCCCGAGGTGACGCCGTGAGGCGCGCGCTCGCGGTCGCCATTGTCGCCGGCCTTCTGGCCGCGCCCGTCGTCGCGTCGGCCCAGGAGACGCGGGCGTGGACGTCGGAGGACACGTTCAGCGACACCGGGGTCTGGTGGAGCCTCCAGCTCGAGGAACGCGTCGCCATCGGCACGCTCCAGACCGCGCTGTTCTCCTCGACCAGCGGGATCAACTTCGGCATCGGACTCGCACCCGTCGTGCACATCGACCACCACTGGTTCCTCGGGCTGACCTTGGCGGTCGACTTCCCGCTGACGGCGGACATCGCGAGCACCTACTCGGCGGTCAACGCCTCGTACAGCAGCGTCGACTTCTCGGTTGCCGCCCGGCTCGGGTACACCCCGCTGGCGTTGTCGTGGATGACGCTCGGACTCGAGGCCGAGATCGGTCTGGTGATCGACTCGACGACGGTCAAGGCGGGCGGAGACTCGGCCGACGCGACCGCCGCCGTGCCCGGCGCCGGCGGCTACGCGCACCTCTCGTTCTACCCGCACGACGCCTTCGAGATCGGACTCCGGGCCGGGTACCGGTACCTCTTCACCGACCGGGCGTCGCTCAGCCAAGCGGACGCCGACCGGATCCACGTGCCCGCAGGACCGTACCGCGCCGGCGGGGACGTCGTGATCCTCCTCGTGCAGGCGGTGCACTTCTGATGGCGGTCGCCGGGTGCCGGGCAAACGTGGCGCGGCGGTCGCCGCGGACGCTTCGGGGAAGCGCGGCGGGGAGGACATCGATGAGCACCGGGAAGAGGGCAACTGCGCTGGCCGCCGCGGTCCAGGTCGTCGTGATGGCGTGCGGCTCGAACGGGGCTCCTCCCTGCGAAGAAGCCGCCTGCCGGCAGAGCTGCATCGATCTCGGATGGACGTCGGGCCGGTGCGAGGACGGCGAGTGCCGGTGCACGAACACCGGGTTCTCGTGCGGTGACGGCACGGTCGACCTCGGCGAGGAGTGCGACAACGGCTCGAGGAACTCGAACACCCTCCCTGACGCCTGCAGGACGGATTGCACCCGAGCCCGCTGCGGTGACGCCGTCGTCGACACCCGCGAAGCGTGCGACGACGGGAACACGGTCGACACGGACGCCTGCAGGAACAGCTGCGCCAACGCCACCTGCGGGGACGGAGTGGTGGGCCCCGGCGAGGAATGCGACGACGGAAACGCCGTCGACACCGACAACTGCCGGTCGACATGCGAAATCGCCCGCTGCGGCGACGGGGTCGTCTGGGATGGCCACGAGGACTGCGAAGGCGACGCAACGACACCGTGCACCACCACGTGCGGGACCACCGGCAACCGCGTCTGCGTGGAGTGCGACTGGTCGACCGCCTGCGTTCCGCCGGCGGACGTCTGCAACCTCCTGGACGACGACTGCGACGGCGAAACGGACGAGGATGCCGTCTGCGTTCCCGGGGAAACGGTGTCGTGCAGCACGCCGTGCGGGACGGCCGGGTCCGGGTCGTGTACCGCCTCGTGCGAGATCCCGCTGGGTGCGGCTTGCGTGCCTCCGGCCGAGGCCTGCAACGGAGCGGACGACGACTGCGACGGGGATACCGACGAAGGGTTCGCCTGCGCTCGCGGGGCGACGGTGTCTTGCATGACATCGTGCAGTTCCGCCGGGACCGGCGTCTGCACCAGCGCCTGTGCGGTTCCGACGGGTGGCGCCTGCCTGCCTCCTGTCGAGACGTGCAACGGGCTCGACGACGACTGCGACGGTGAAACCGACGAGGCCTTTCTGTGCCGTGCGGGTTCCGCCGGTCCTTGCGCTACGTCATGCGACAGCACCGGGACCCACGTTTGCTCCTTGTCGTGCGCCTGGGATTCGTGCCTGCCACCGGCGGAGGTCTGCAACGGACTCGATGACGACTGCGACGGCGAAACCGACGAGCGGCCCATGCCCACCGAGATCTGTGACGGACTCGATAACGATTGCGATGGCACGGTCGACGAGGATTGCCCGTGCGCCAGCGGCTGGGTGCAGGAGGGCCCCTCGCCGCCCGTGACAACCACTGGCCTAATGGCGGTCGGTGGTACTTCCGGCGGGAACGTCTTCGTCGTCGGTCGCGCCGGGACCATCCTCCACTATGACGGCAGCGCGTGGTCTGCGATGGATTCCCGGACTTCGCAGAACCTGTTCGGCGTTTGGGGAGGCTCAGATACCGACGTCTATGCCGTCGGTGATGGGGTCATTCTCCACTACGATGGCGCCTCATGGTCGTCGGTCTACGCGGATGCCTCGGCGTCATTCATGGGCGCGTGGGGTTCGGAAAGAGATGAAGTCTTCGTCGTCGGATATCCGGGCAAGATCCTGCACTTCGACGGCAGCGCCTGGTCCTCGATGGCGACGACAACGATTGCCCAACTAGACGGTGTCTGGGGAAGCGGTGCTACGGACGTCTTTGCCGTCGGTGCCGGCGGCACTCTTCTCCGCTTCGACGGCGCCACGTGGTCGGACATGTCGTCCGGGACGACGGACTGGTTGAGGGGGGTTTGGGGCTCCTCGCCGACGAACGTCTTCGCCGCCGGCTACTCGTTCTCCGGTTCCAACGGTTCGGTACTCCACTTCGACGGCGGAAGCTGGTCGACGGTCGCCTCGTTCCCCGGCACCAGCCTGTACGATGTTTGGGGTAGTTCAGCGACCAACGTGTTTGCCGTTGGCTGGGCAGGAACTGTCACGCGTTTCGGCGGGACCTCATGGACCACGATCCCGCGCGCCACGACGGAGAACCTGCTCGGCGTCTGGGGCAGTTCCGGGACCAACGTCTTCGCGGTGGGCGGCGTCGGGACCATCCTCCATCGATGCGGTGCCGGGTGGTGACCGGGGGACGCAGTCGGTTCCGTGCCGCGGGTCGGCCGCTCGTCCTCGTTCACGCCGCCGGTTGGCCCAGTTGACGACGCCGTCCTCCGGACCGCCGATCACCGCGGCTTCGTTCCCCGGCTTCGCGGGCGATCCCCGCGCCTGATCGCGGCCGCGAGGGCATCGAGCTTGCGCCGCACATCGATGCCGTCGAGTTCCAGCCCGGTACACTCCCAGTTCGGGCGACGCCGGCGGGCGAAGAGCTCGAGCCTGGGTCCCCGCAGCATCCTCTCGAGCGCTTCCTGCAAGGCCTCTGGCTTGGCGCTGTGGCGAGTGGCCAACCCGCACCACACGTTCCTCTCCGAGCGGCTTCGGACCTTTGGGCTTCCCCGGGTGCCGATCAGCGCCACTTCGCAGGCCGACCGGATGGTGTTGCCCATTCCGAAGTGCAGCTTCCTGCGCCGCGTCGTCTTCACCCAGACCCAGACCTGCTTCTGCGTGAAGCCCCAGGCCCTCACGACCTGGAGACCCTGCTCGACGAGGGCCCCCGGCGTCCACAGGGCCACGACGGCGTCGCCGGCGGCCACGTCCTTGACGCGGAGGGCGCAGAGCTCGCGGACGGACAGCGTCTGGTACTGATCGTCGGAGCCGCGCCTGGTCTTCCCCATGCGGAGCTTGTCGTGGAAGCGCCACGGCGGATCCGCAACGATCACCGTGAACGGACGGGGAACGTCCGAGCGGGTCCCGGCACGGCTCGCCACGCGGTCACCTCGTACCTCGGCCTGCCCAAGTCTCGGTTGCCGTGTCGCTCTCGCCGCCATCCCGCCACTCCTTCCCATGCCATCGCCGCCACGGCCCTATAGGTTTCGCCCCGGTGGGGCGTGCGTCAAGGACCGGCGAAGCGCCGAGCGGCAGCGGCGTGATGGGCTCGTGCGCCGCGAGCCACCGGCTCGGTGCCGTAGCGGCAACCCATCCGGTCGAAGGTGCGACGCCGCGTCGCAGGCTCGAAATGGTGTCGGGGGGAGGGAGCATCCGTCACGCATCGTCAAGTGCCGGGAACGACTGCTCGCTCTTCTTCGAGGCGAGGTCCGACGGCCTGCGAAGGGTCGAGTTGTGGGACGTGGGGGGCAGTTGATTCGCAGCTCACCCTCGTCCCATGGCGCTGTCGTTCCTCTTTGTTCGGAGCGGTCGTGCAGACGAAGCGAGCGGGATCGGTCGATCTCTGTGGTAGATGTCCCAAACAGGAGGTGGAAACATGCGCTTCGTAGTCGACCGCAGGGGTACCATCCGGCTGTTTCCGCTAGCCGCGGCGCGCGACTCCTTCTCGTTCGGGCCAGGGGCTTGCGATTCCGACATCCCGAGCCTCGCAGGCTCGGCGCCAAGAAGGCCTGCACGGCTGATCGGGTGCCGTTCGACGATGATCGAACTGATGACGGAGGCGGCCGAGCAACTCGGTATCTCACCGCCCCCCGCATCCGTGGCGGCCACGGGCGAGGAAGTCGTCGCGTGGGCGGATGTGCCCGCGCATCAGGCCGGTCGCCGACACGGCTTCACCGTTCACGACTATGACGTCCCGTACCGCATGGCTCTCCGGTTGGCGCGCTCGCGTGATCGGGGCGCGTTCTGGCTGGTGGGCGCCTGGTTGCAGGGGTTTCACCAGTCGACCGACGTCGACGAGGTCCTTGCTGCCTGTTGCCACCTGGAACCGATCGAACTCCTCGTTGTGCTCAACTCGGCACTCCCACACGTTCTCGGCGGACGGCTCCCGAGGCCCCGCTTCTCGGATCGCCAGATGCGCTTGGCGTTGGAGTCCCTGCCGGCGGGAACCACCGACTTCTTCTCGTCCGCTGCCTACGCCGCCCTCGCATGGTGGCGTTTCCCGGAATCAGCGTCGCTCGTCCTGGAGCAGTCCCCGGACGAACCGCGCCCGACGCTCAGGCACCTGTGCGGCATCTCGGAGGGGCTGTACGGCCGCAGCCTCCGTGCCTTCTGCGGACGCTTCCCGGCGCTGGCGGTTCTTGACGCCTTCGGCGATGCCGGCAGCGTGGACTTCCGTGCCTTGGACCTCCCCGCCGAACGCTGGAGCACCGTCCCGGCGGTGGCTGCCCGACTGGGGCGCCCGTGTTTGGCCGTGCCTTGTTCGCCCCTGACGAACCCCAAGTTCGTCGACTGGCTGGATCGCACGCGGCCGCGCTTCGGGCGCAGGATCGACGAAGTCCTCGTTGGAGCACGGCGACGACTCCGGGCTGGCCGTCCTGGCGAGGCTGCCAAGCTGCTGGCCGGATTCATCGCTCGGGCACGTTCGCAGGAGTGCGCGGTCGCAGCCACCGGCATTGCTGCGCTCGTAGCCACCGATTCCCTGACGCCGGCGGAGCGAGGGGCGTTGCTGGGCGAGCTCTCGATACTGCGCGTCCTTCCCACCCTTGCTCAGGCATCGGCGTCGAGCGTCTCCGTCAACCTCGTTGCCAACCCTCGCCCACGACGGAAGCAGGCGGCGGCACCGGTCTACGTCGTCGGGGACCGTGCCTTGAGGAAGTGCATCGCGGACAACGAGCAGTCGCTGGCGCTGGTGTCGTGGCTGACGGCGCATTCGATCGACCTACACCTGTCGGGTCTTCGACGGGAACTCCCGAACGTAGTAATCCGGCGCACGACATGCGGCGCCGATGATGCCCCACAGTTGGAGCGCCTTCTGCGCTGGCTCACCGAGGAGGACGCGAACGGGGACGACTCCGGGCCTCCGTGAAGTGGACGTGATGCACCGTCCGAGCGCCGGTGGCTGCGGAGCAGTGAGTCGAAGGTGCGACGCCGCGTCGCAGGTTCGAGCCGTCGCCGGCGCCGAACCGTGCGGCTCCCTCCACTCCACCTCATCCACCTCGATCTCCAGCACATGATCCAGCCATCCCTCCACGATCCTCCGATGGCACGGCGGCCCCGGGTCTTCCAGCAGAGCAGGATCGCGCCGTCGCCCAACTCCCGCCGGACGACGGCGGTGTCGAGGCCGCCGAGGACCTTGGCGCGATTCCGACGCGGCCGTCCCGCCAGACGGACCGAGCCGGTGTTCGGACGGGATCGTCTCGCCTACGGCCCGTACCGGCAACGGGGTACACTCCAAGTGGGACGCGTGGTTCGTGGCGAGCGTTGGTAGGTAGGTAGGTCCGCGGAGGAAGCGCTGTTGAGAATCCGTCTTGGACGGCCGTGAGGGGAAGGACCCGGAAGATGAGCAAGGGCAAGAAGGGAGAGCGGCGTGCGCATCGCCGTGGCCGCGCGAAACGTGGAAGTGGACCGGCGCCCCAGCGTGTGCTTCAGGACCACCTCCGGCAAGGCAAGCGCTTCGTGCCGCCGATGCTCCCGTTCTTCGAGGGCATCAACCGCGGCGCTCCCGAGATCGACTGGATCCGATGGGCGCTGCCCGAACTGCTGTGGATCGGATTGCTGGCCGACCGGTTCGGGCCGCATGACGCCGCGGCGACCACCGAGGCGTTGATCTCGGCGGCCGCGAAGGCGGCGTCTCCCGAGTTGAACCAGCGCACGTTCTGCCTGGCATCCGACTACCGCGACCTCGAAGGCGCGGTTCGCGACACCATCACGCGCGAACTCGCAGACGATGTCCGTCGGCGAATCAGCGAGGCGCTCGCCCCGTTCGTGAAGTTCTACCCGGCCTTCCCGATGGCCTGGCTCGTCGGGCGAGGCTCACTGGAAACGGCTTCCGCCGGCATGGAGGCGCTCGACGTGATCGCCTCCTGCGTCCAGGGCCTGTTCGATCGCCGCGGGAGGAAGGCGATGTTCGTCCAGACCACCGCGTTCTACGGCTTCGTGCAGTCGGGACGGATCAAGTTCTCGACGTCGTGCCCGCCGCCGGACATCAACGTGATCCTGGAGCAGCCGGACTCCGACGAGGGCAAGAAAGCGGCGGCGTTCGTGCGCGCGTCGCTGAACGGCACGGTCATGCCGCTCGCGACGGGATCCGAATGGTCGAAGGTGTTCTGGAAGCATGGGCGCTCGCTCACCGCATGCAGGATCCCGACGTGGGAGACGCCGGCGTTCGACCGCGCGACGGTGACCGCGGCGGCCCTCGTCGGGGCCAAGTTTCGCCAGGAGGCGATGCGGGAGGTCGCTGACCTCGCGGAGGCGTTTCCTTCCGACCTCGCGGCGCCGCGCCGCCCCGAGGTTCTTCTCGGTCTCCTCCAGCGACAGGCCGAAATGGCCTCCGACCTGGCGGCCCTTCCGTTCCTTTCCACCTTTCCCTGGGGCGAGATGGCTCTACGGGCGATGTGCGAAACGCTCATCCGCCTATCGTGGTTCGCCAAGCGCGACTCGGCCGACGATTACGACTGGTTCGTCGACTACGGACTCGGCCAGGAGAAGCTGCACATCGAGCATCTGAAGCGGTTGCTCGAGGAGAATCCGGAGCGGCCCGATCACTCCTTCGTCGAAACCGAGATCAAGGACAGGGGTCGCTGGCTCGACGTGCAGCGGTACGGCTTCCTCCAGGCCGTCGACGTCGGCAGCGGCACGAACGACAAGGACCTGCGAAAGATGGCCGAGGACGCGGGTTGCGCCGACGAGAGGGCGCTCATCTTCCAGCCGTTCTCGGCGGTGGTCCACGGGCACTGGAACTGCCTGGAGCGCGAGAACCTGGTCCCGTGCGGGAGTCCGCTCCACGGTGTCCATCGGCTTCCAGCCGCTTCCCCCCGGCCGCTTCGTCCGGAGATGACGGCAAGCGCCGTCCGCATGTACGCCGACTGCTACGAGATCGTCGCGCGCGTGGCTGGGAGAGGCGGGAGCCGGAGCGCGGCCGTCGAGCGGTGGTTCGCGGCGGAGTTTCCGGCTTCGGACGATGAGCCTTCGGCAGATGCCGCGGGAGCCCCGCCAGTTGCGGAGCCCCAAGCGCCGTCCGACGCGTCTCCGGAGACCCAGGTCGAATGCCGCCGCGAGGACGGCGCGGACCGGGGACCTTCGCGGCGGTAGCGCAGGAGGAGGCCCGCGCCGGGACAACGCTGACGCAGCGCGGCCCGCTGCGGCCGTCCCCCGCCTACGCCTTCCCGAGCCGCTTCTTGATCTCGACGATCGCGACCGGCACGCCCTTCTCGCGGGCGATCGTCTTGAAGCGGTCCTTCTCCTTCGCCGGCAACTGGGCCAGGTAACCGAGGTACTGCCCCTGCACGCGGCGGGCATCGACGACCTTCTGCGTGACGGTGAACGTCCGCCCGTCCTTACGCGTCGTGACCAGGAGGGCCTTGCCGGTGGCGGCCTTCGCCGTCGCCTTCGCCGCCGTCCGCTTCGGCGACCGTGCCGGCCGGGCGGCCAGCTTCCTGGTCTTGGCGGTCTTCGGCGGCTTGGCGGGCGTTGTCGCGGCCGGAGCCCTCCCGCCCTTGAGCTGGGCCAGCTCGGCCTGGAGCGCCTTGATGCGCTCGCCGCGTTCCGCTGCCAGCCGCGAGACCTCGGCGGCCGACGTCTTGCCGGCGGCGATGAGGCAGCGGACGGCGTAGGCGAGGTCCAGCCCGGCGATGTTCTCGATTCCCTTCGTGCTCGTCTTCGGCATGTTGCTCTTCTCCTGCGGTGCCCCCCGCGCGTCCAACCGGCCGGGAGACGTATCGCACGGTGGGGGCTGCGTGCAAGTCGAGGCGGCGCCAACGGCTCGGACGGTCCAGGGCTGCCGGCCTCGCGTTCCGGTCGCCCGCTACCTCTTCGGGTTCAGGATCTGGTCGAGCTTCTCGTCCTCGGTGTCCGTGTCGAGGTGAATCCAGAGCGGCAGGTGGTCGCTGAGCTCGTAGGTGAACTTCTGCCTGGTGAGCGTCGTCCCCGGGAACAGCGGTTCGTGGTCGCCCTGGTAGAAGTCGAGCACTCCGCCGACGCCGGTGAAGCACTTCACGTACGTCGGGTCGTGGAGGATCTGGTCGTACCGCTTGTCCTTCGCCAGGTTCGAGCCGTGCAGGCCCATCAGGGCTGCCGGCATCCGCAAGCCGCGGCTCGTGATCGCTTGGTAGAGGGCCCCTTGGTCGTCGGGGATGTTGAAGTCGCCCATGACGACGATGTCCTTGTCTCCGAGGTACTGTTCGTCGCTCCGAGTGGCTACCCAGTCGGCGAGCATCTGGAGCTCGGGAATGCGCCCCTTCTCGGTCGTGCCCCAGCGGATGTGCGCGGTCACCAGGATGAAGTCGAAACTGCCGGCGCGGAACGAGGCGATGTAGGGGTTGCGCCACCAGCTGATCTTCGAGAGGTACTCGTCGCCGGCCTTCTTGCGGAACGGCAAGGCGAACGACGCGAGGCCGGTGAACGTGACGGCGCGGTGGTCGTAGACGTAGGCGATGCGCTCGCGGTTGCCGCCGGCGTCGGTGAGGTAGTCCGAGAACACGACGCGCCAGTACGGCCCGAGGAAGCGCATCACCTGGGCGAGGTCGCCGACGTTGTCGCGGACCTCGACAAGGGCGACGAGGTCGAACTGTCCGATGATCTCGGCGATGAAGTGTAGCGACGCCTCGAGCCGCGGCTTCTTGCCGAATTCGCGGACGTTCCAGGTCGCGAGGTTGAGCGTCTCGTCGAGCTTCGAGGGCGGGATCTCGGCGGCGACGATGCGCTGCCGCAGGATCTTCAGCCCCTGGGCGATCGGCTTGGTGAGCGTGCCGTGATGCATGGTGGTCTCCTCCTACGGCAGGGACGATAGGGGGAGTGGGTGGAAGAGGTCAATGCTCGACAAGCGGCGTGGGTGACGCGAGCGGGGTGAAGCACCGGGAGAAGCCAAGGCGGACGTGCGAAGGGACGCCGGTCCCAGTTGGTGGCTCTCCCGTCGAGCAAGACCGACGCGCCTTCGGCATTCACTCCACCGTGCTTGCCCTCTTCTCCGCGTCCAGAATGAACGACGCCTTGCGCAGGTCGTCCTTCGAGGTGGCATGCCAGAACTCAATCATGTTCAACCCGCGGCGCTTCCGTTCCCCGGCGTATTGGCTGAGATCCAGCATGTACGCCTCGAACAACTGACCCTGCCGCGTGTTCACGGTGACGCGCGAGCGGATCAGGTGAAGCAACTTGAGATCAACGAGTTCGTGGATTGCCTCGACCGTCGCTCCCTTGGCGTCTTTTGCCAGAAGGAAGCAGTTGGTTTCGATCTCGTCCAGGCAGAAAGCGCGCACCTCGCGGAACACGGCGTCCAGCGAGGCCTCGTCCTCGCTGTGTACATCCCGCTTGAACTCGTCGCGCTTGGTCGAATCGTATTCGCCAGCGGCCATGTTGATATCCTCAGCGCCGACCTTCGGACCCCGTGGGCCATCACCCCGTTCTCGGGCCACCGTGACAGCCCGCCGGAACACCGAGAGGAAGTCCCTGGCCACTCCGCCGCTCGCGAGCACCAGCCGGTCAACGGCGCCGTCGGTCAGGAAGTCGCCGAGATCCGAGAGGCCGGCGGTTCTCGCGAAGTTCGCCAGGATCTTGGTGAGGAACTCCTTGGCCAGCGCGTACTTCTCGAGCGTCAGGTCCAGATCGATGTCATCAGCGTCGTCCCCGAGCTTCACGCCGAGAGGGGGATTGCCGTGGACGTACCATTCCGTCCGGTGGCGGATCGTCCCTGTCTTCAGCCACAGTCTGTGGCCCTTCGCGACGGAGTGGAAGTAGTCGAGGACCCGCGGCTGGTCGCTCTTGCGGATGTGGTAGAGGTCATCCAAGAACAAGTACGAATCGCCATCCGAGATCCTCGCCATTTCGTCGAAGATGCTCTGGTAGTCGAGGACATGATGTTGCAGGAACTCCACCTTGGAGCGGCGGAACTCCTCGTGTTCGACTTGCTTGGCGGACTCTGCGCTTTTCGAACACCGTTCGCCTCTGGCCGCAAGCGTCCCCCCCGGAACGCTCGCAGCTGCCGAGACGCCGACGGTATCCGACCGCTCCACTCCTCGAAGCACGGTGGCCTCCGTCGAGACACTGGCGGCATCCGCGGCGTGAAGCTGTTGCTCGAGTTCGACGAGTTGTGCGGCGAGGCGTCCCACCAACGTCGCGCAGCCTGGCTTGTCGAACGCCTTCCGCGTGGGCTTCTTCCCGAACAGCTTCTTCCAGAAGCTCAGCTTGGTCGCCGGCATGACAGCGGCGGTTTCGAGCCAGAGACGGAACTCCCTGAAGGTCGCGATGAGAATGCTGAGGAGCAGATCCGGGTAGCTGTGGTTCTTGAAAGGCTCCAGGTCGATCCACGCTATTGGACGGCGATCGACGGTGAGGTCTGCTGCGGCCTTGCGAAGAAGGCTGGACTTGCCAGATCCGCGCCGGCCGAAGACGATGTGGTGTCGGCGGCTCGTCGCGCGGCGCAGTGCCCCCTCGGCTGGCTCAACGAAGTACTTGACCCCTTCCGGCGTTGAACGCGCTGCCTCCTCGACGAGCGTCAACAGCGTGGACATCTCCTCCGAGTTCAAGATGTCGCTGGCCATGGTGTCACCTCCCCGCAGGACCCTGGCGCGGCAATTGATCCGCCAACCGATCCGCGCACGAAGAGCGGTCGGGCGTCAAGTGCTACCCCCGCACGCCCGCACGCCGCGACCTGTGCGCCCCCCGCGTCCGTTCCACCGTGTTCGACTTGACCATCCCCGGCACGGCATCCCGGTGCATCTTCGCGTAGCCCTCCCTCAGCGCCGCTTCGATGTCCTCCCCCGCCAGCCGCCGTCCGCCCCCGAGCCCACGGAACGCCGGCCCTACGCAGAGGCGCCTCGTCGGGCAGATCCCCTCGCCGAACGGCCTCGTCGCCCTCAGCGGCGTGGCGATCGCGACCCGCGCGACGTGAAGCGCAACCCGCAGGTCCCTGTCACCGCAAGTCCCGGCGCGATCTTGACGATCGACCTCCCGCATGGGACCTTGAAGGTGGGGTGGCGGGACAACCGCCGGGGCGAGGAGGGCATCATGCCGGGACGCCTGCACGAGAAGATCATTGACCGCGAGTCCGCCAAGTACCCGCTGGCTTTGCCGAAAGGAACCCGGCTTCCGAAGTGCCGCTGTCCGGACAAGCGGCGCAACAAGCGGTCGTGCATTCCCGACCGCATCGTGCGCGACGCGAACGGCCGGTGGTGGCGGATCGAGGTCGACTGCAAGGGGGCGGCGGGCCCCTGCCGCACCCGCCGACAGCGGATTCGAAGCCCGTTCGGATCCTCCTCATGTTGACCGGCTTGACGGTCCGTGCGACGGCGATGACGACATGAAGGCCCTGACCGGGCGGCCCGACGACGTCCTGGACGAGATCATCGACCGTGTCGAGGCGGTCGATGCCGACGAGGATGTCGTCGAGTTCTACGTCGGCAGGACGAGCGATCTCGACAAGCGGAGGGCGGAACACGGGGCTGACGACATCCTGGCGCTCTACCGGACGGACAGCGACGAGTACGCCCTTGCCGTCGAGGAGGCGTTGATCACCGAGTTCATCGACCGCGAGAAGTGCAGCAACGAGGCGGACCATGCGGGTGGCGGCGTGTCGCCGGAATACTCGAGCTACGTCTACGTGGCGGTCTGGTACGCGAACGAGGAGGGATAGTCGGCTGGGCCGGGCGACCCAGCAGGCCCAGGCCGGACGCTAGTCGTCGGCCTCGATCCAGTTGTCGATCGTCTTCGCCACGAACTCGGCGAAGCTGCGCCCTTCGGTCCCGTCGCACAACGCGAGACGAACGGATCCCGATCGAGGGTCGCCGGGCATCCGCGGCAGCCGAACGACCTCGAAGCGCGTGACGTGGTGTTTCGGCAGCCGGCGGGCCAACCTGACCTCGCGTTCGAAGAACTCGCGAAGACGCGGCTCGGCCACGGTCTGCGGGTCCACCAGCAGCGGCGTCGTGCCTGGTGGCTGCAGCACCGAGTGGACCAGGGGGATCACGTGGCGGGCGAGGTTGTCGAGGTCCGGAGGGTGCCCAGGCATCCTCGGGTCGGGCGGGACCACGAGGATCACGACGGCCAGTTGCACGAAGAGCGGGAACAGCGACGGCTGCGAAGCGCGCAACGTGCGCAACGCCACCCGCATCGCTTCTTGAAATGCGTCGCCGTCACCATGTTCGGCCGGCAGGTCGCCAAGCCGCAACGAAACGGTGGACGAGAAGAGCATGCTTCGGAACGCCTCGCCGAGATGCAGCGCCGGGAACCGAGCGCCGCGGACGGAGAACGCGGGGAGCACGGTGGCCTGATCCAGACCGAGAAGATCGACGAGAATCGAGTGCACGAAGCGCTCGGTTGAGGCCAACCGCCGCTGTTGGACTTGCGCGAGCAGGAAGCGCCTGTTGAGATCGAAGAGCTCCCTTTCCGACGCCGACGCCATCCGAGGCCGGAGTCGCTCCCACCTCCGCAATTCGTCGATGGGGTTCTCCTCGTCCTCCTTCTCCTCGTCGTCCTCGTCGTGCCACGAGTCGTGTCTGTCGCTCCGGATTCGTTGAACGAGTCGAACCTCTTCGCGAAAGCACGACATCCGATTGGCGCGGAGGAAGATGGAGGGTTCCGAGGCCGCACCCGCGATGTACCTGACGGCGAGATACTGCACTTGACGATCGTCGCCCAGGAGCTTGGGTTCGGACGCGTCTCCGGTGTACAGGAGGTCGATGTAGTTCTTCGCGACCGTGTGGATCTCCGGCGGGTTGCTGGCCGTTGGATAGAGATCGAGCTCGAGCATCACTGGCGCGCGAAAGCGCTGACGATGACCAAGGCCTTCGGCCAGGGCGCGTCGGAAGGCGTCCTTCTCCCCGGCCTTGATCGCGCCCTTGCTTCGTGGCTCACCCAGCGATCGGACGAACACACGGACAGCGTCACGCTTGCGTTGCCGTGCGCGCTGCCCGTCTGCGGAGTCGATCCAGCGGTCTCCTGCGAAACGCATCGCCTCCACGTCTCCCGCCCCACCCGCATCCCTCCTGCCCCGACCAACTCGCTGGCCGCTGGCCACTTGGGCACTCGGCCACGCTATCGGAGGCTTCCACGGGGCCGAGCCGGGACGCAGCAAGACGATAGCATGTCGTGAGGCGCGGGCCGTCAGCCCCTCGATGTGCCTGTCGCTTCCGGCGAGCAGCGCTGTCGGCTCGTCGCCCCCGGACCTCGTCCGGTTTGCTCCTCGTCGGCATCGGGGCCGTTGAGGACACCGAGTTCGTCGAGCTGGCTGCGATGCCCACGCCGGGCGTGGTGGTGATGAGGCGACGCCGGACGAGGTGGTCGACGTGGCGGCGCCGTTCGCGTCGTTCCGTTGACCCGATGCCCGACGGGCGTGGGGGCGGCGAGGGCGGCGATGGTTGCCGTCGGATCGATCACGGATCGAGAAGAGGAGAGCGGAGGTATCGATCACGCGGAGACGCTACTTCCGACGCCACCCCATTCCGACTCGCTGGCCACAATGTGGGCACTCCGCGACGATCCCGCGGCGCTCTCCCCATGCGAACTTCGCTGAATCTCGCTCGAACGGCTGCCCGCACTTGGCGCAGGGGTTGGGCTGGAGCATGTCCCAGAGGAAGTTGCGGGAACCGGTCTCAACGCCAGCGAGGAGCACGTCCCACGTCCGCTGTTCCGGGCTTGGATCCACGGGCGACGGGGCCTGGAGTCGCCTGATCGAATACAGGTCCATCCCCTGGCGCACCGTGCTGGCCGGAAAACAGCGAATCTCGATGGAACAGCCGATCGGTTGTGCGACCTGCAGTCGTGGTCCGATGCCGCTGCCTGCCACGCGGAAGAGCCAAGCGAGTTTCACCAAGCTCCCGGCTTCGACGGTGAGAGGATCGTCCGCGAGCCATTGGTGACCGGGCACGACGAGTCCGCCGACCATGCCGTCGGGCGAGAACCGGCCGAAGCTCGTCACCGTCAGCTGGGCATCACGGAGTGTCACCTGCTGGCGGGCCGAATTGCCGAACTCGGCGACGACGATCACCGCGTCCTTCTCCTCCGAGTACATTGCGGATGCAACAAGCTCGATCGCCTCGGCTGGTGACATGCCGACCCCTCCGGGCGACGCGCCAGGGACCGATGGGGACATGAAGTTCTCAAGACGAGTCGGCGAAGTCCCCAGCACGTGCGCAACTGCCACGATCACCCGTCGGTCGCTGTCCGCCCGCCGTCCGGCAAGCGTGTCCGCCATCGCCCTCTCATGCACCTGCTTCCAACCGCGCAAGAGCTCGGCGGGGTAGGTGACGACGTCACGGTCCACCAGGGTGTGGCAGGACCCACACAGCCAGATCGCGTTCGTGATCGCGCGGCGTTCATCATCGGTCATTCGGGGATCGAATCGCGAGCCATCGGATGAGGCGGCGCAGATGTGCGCAGCCTCGCCCACGTTGGCGACGGCATCGTCTGCTTCAGCACTTGGACCAACCGTCTGGCGGCCGCAGACTGGGTTGGAGCACCGATACGCGGCGCGCAGGGCGACACGATCCCGCACTGCCTTCGGGAATTCGCCGGCGCGGCGCTTCGATGGACTCACGCCTGCTCCTCGGCGGCCCTGGCAACGACCGTCATGGCGTCGGCGACCACCCCAGACCGGAGCATAGCACGCCGCGCCGACGCGAGGGTCTCGGGGCGACGTGTCGTTCCTGCACCGCGCCGCGCAGCCGGGGTGGGAACGTCGCGACGTTCGGTGTGCTCAATCTCTGGATCGAGGACGACGTGGACGGCGAGGCGGTGGACGTCGAGCGGCGTCGTGCGCATGGCAGTCGAGGCCGGCGACGCACCCGACCGGCGTGGCGGCGGCGAGGGACGTGGGCCGTGGTGCTCGACGTAGCCGCCGCTTCAAGGTGCGACGCGGCGTCGCAGGTTCGAATCGGCGCCGGCCACGGGAAGGCGCGGCGGTGCAGCGGCGAAGTCCCGAGGGCCAAGCGGCGACGCGGCGGAGTGCCTCCCCGTGCGTGGTATCCTCGCAAGCGAGGAACGTCGAAGCCCGATGCACAGTTCCGGGGCGCGTCGACGTCGGTGACGGAGAAGATCGTGAATCTCGACAATGTGCTGATGGGGATCGCGGGCAGCGCGAAGGTGCTCGATGCCGCCAAGGCACGATGGGCGTGGCTGGAGGCGCACCCGGATCCGCAGAAGGACGGGTGGGGGCCGCTTCCCGAGGAGTTCACGTTCTTCGAGATGGTCGAGTTCAACCGGACGTTGGAGGCTATGTTCCGGGCGCAGAAGCTGCTTGGGTGCCTCGACTACGCCGCGGACGTGAGGGCGGGGATCGCCCGCGGGATCCGCGATCCTCATGGCCTGGAGACGACGGTGGAGCGGGAGAAGCGGCTGACTTCCGAGTTGCAGACCGCCATGCACGAGGCCGGTCACGGCGTGGCCTTCCACTACCTCGGCGTTCCCTTCTATGGCATCACCCTGCGCCGGAGCGGGGGAGGCAAGGTGCTCTTGCTCGACGAAGCCGGCCACGTGGAGGGTGCGAAGGAGCGGGGGCGCGAGGCCGTCATCAACGAGCTCACGGCCTGCCTTGCCGGAGGTGCGGCGTCACGGCGAATCCTCCACACCGCCACCGGATGCGGCCCCGACCTCAAGCGAGCCCGGGAACTCGCGGCCGTCCTGTGCCGGGGACGCGAAGCCCGGGAGCGCCTTCTTCGGTCTTGCAGTCGCAGGGCCGCGAAGCTGGTGGCTGACCACGAGGCCGAAGTTCGGAGAGTGGGGGAAGAGTTGTTCCGGAAGGGGCACCTGATGGCGGAGCGGGTGGCAGCGATCTGCGTGAGGCACCAGAGGGCGGCAGCAGCGGCGGCGCGTGCGTCGACACGGCGTGATGGCGAAGGCACCCAAGGCGGCGACCGCACCGTGTCCGGCTCCCCGCGTGCACGTCGCCGACGTTGAGGGGCGGCGGGTCGCGATCCCGGCGGCGCAGCGTCGCGGACGGCGCCGCCTCGTCCGCGTCGTCCACGTCGAGCGGCTCGCGGACGTCGAGAACGTCGTGAGCGTCGGGGCGGCGATGCGGCGAACAGCGGGAGCGTCGTGGGCATCGTGGCGGGGCACTCGGCGCAGGCAGCGAAGGGCGGCGCGGGCGACGGAGGCGGCCCGGGACCGTCGCACGCCTCCGCCCTTGCCCTGCTGCCGCCGACCGTGCTTGATCCTGCTGCTGCGGCGCCGCCTCCATCCCCGGCGTCCCGACGACGATGACCCCGAAGCAAGCCATCCGCCGCTACCTCCGCACCGGCCAGCACGACGACCTGCTCTTCGGCTGGCCCGGCGACAACGTCGTCGAGAGCAGCCAGAACGGCGAGACGGCACTGTCCGACGCCCTTGTGGCCGAGGTGCAGCGACGCGCGAGTGGGAAGCGCCCGACCCACGACCCACTGGATCTGGACTTGGCCTCGTTCACCCGCCGGAAGATCGGACCGATGATCCGCGGCCTCTTCCCCCGGGTCGAACAGGAGACCGTGCTCGCCGCGCTGGAGCGGTCCGTCGTCTTCCTCACCCCCGACCGCATTGAGGAGATCCTTCGCGGGCAACGGGCGTGGCCCCACTCGGCCTGGGACTTGGCGAACATTTACCTCGGCAGTCTCGGTCTCAAGCTCCTCGGTTTCACCGCCCCGCACGTGGTGGGGATGAGCGAGGAGAGAACCTGCTACGTCTCGATGGAGTACTTCGTCCACAAGCACCGGTTCGCCGACTTCGTCGTCCACGAGGTCGCCCACGTGTTCCATAACTGCAAGCGCGGGACTATCGGGCTCCCGGAGACGCGGACCAAGGAGTGGCTGCTCGACATCGAGTTCCGGAAGCGGGAGACGTTCGCGTACGCGTGCGAGGCGTACAGCCGTATCCTGGAGTTGGGTGCGACTGCGGCCGCTCGCCGGGCGCTGCTGGTCGAACTCGAGGCCGGCCCGTTGCACAACGACGACACGGTCTCCGCCGACGAGCACCTCGACATTCTGCGCGAGGCCGTGGCGGCCCGGAACGGGTGGAAGCGCATTCTCGCGCGGTGCGCGCCGGCCCGACCAACCCGGCCGCCGCGGCTTCCTCCGGGCCGATGACGTTGGATGAGACGTTGCGGCGGCGAAGGCGGCGTGTCGGAGATGGCGGCGGGATCGGGAAGGCGGGAGACCGTCGCTCTCCCGGAGCTACAGCGCGTCGATCTCCGCCATCCGGCTCCAGGTTCGGCCGATGATCTCCCCGACCTCGCGCAGCCGGCGTGGGTTGACCGACACGTGATGGGCTCCCTCGTTGTACTTCGTGATCAGGAGCCCGTCGCGCTCGAAGAACTCGACGATGCGCCGCGCCACGTGCTTCTCCTCGTCCGCGAAGTGGTGCCCGTAGACGTGCTCGATGCCGGTGTGCCTGCCGCCGATGCGACGGTCGCGCAGGAGCTTGGCCAGCAACCGACCCGCCGCCGCGCGCGGACCCGAAGGCGGCTCACCGGCAGGCGCCGGTTCCGCCGGCTCCGCTCCCGCCTCGGGCAGGGCGAGTTGATCGGCAACCCCAACGAGCAGCCGCAGAGACGCTTCCGCTCCGGGCTCCACAGTGTCGTCGGCCGGCGGCAGGCCGAAGTGCTGCAAGGCTACCACGAGGTCACGAATCGACAGCCCGAGCCGGAGCGCGACCTCCGGCAACGCCCCACCTTTGCAGTTCTTCTCGGCGCATGGCGCCCGTTCCGCCTCGGCCGAGTTCGGCGCCTCCGGCTCGAACCGGGGCGCGAGCCCGGAGACGACATCGAACCCGAAGTCCACGTTCGCCTGTTCGAGGAAGGGTCGGCAGGCCCACGCCTCGTCGAGCAGGATGCCGAACAGATCGGGGTCGCACCCGCCGAGGCGCGCGGCCAGCGAGCCGGCGACGGTGCCGTACTCGGTCGCACCGCCCCCGGCGCCGAGCTCGCACGCGGCGCGTTCCACCGTCTGCCAGAACACGCAGCCGACGCGCCAGCGAATGTCATCGACAACGTCGTCCAGGTTGTCCTCGGTCGGCGCCCGCCGCCCGTGGAGAGGGCTCACGAAGATGGCAGAGGGGGCATCTGTCCCGGCCACGAACAGGGTGAACCGGACGTTCGGCGGAGCCAGAGCGTCAAGCGCGTCCATGCCGGCGGCCAACTCTACTAGGCTTGGCCTCATCTCCCGCTCAAGCGCCTGATATGCTCGCCGCTCGAGTTCGTCTCGACCCTCGACGTCTGGCCCAAGGCGTCGGCGGATGGCTTCGTACTCCTCCACGGGCTGCCGCCCGAGCCGGGCAACGGCGTCCTCGCGCAACGGACGGATCGAATCCAGCAGTCGTCGTCGTTCGCCAAGCGCGCGTTCGAACTCGTCCGCGACGGTAGAGACGGCCGACGCGACGAGGGAGGATTCCTCCTGGAGAACCTGAGCCTGGTGCTCTTCCAGCCGCAGCGCGACCTGCCCCGCCTTCGCCTCCAGTTCCGCGATGCGCTGGCGGAAGGTCTCGGCCTCGGCGCGCAGGGTGGCAGACTTCTGCTCGGCGGCGGCCCGGTGCAACGCCAGCCGATCCTGGAGCTTCGTGACCGGAGCGGGAAGAACGGCAGGCGGCGCGGTAGCCGGTTCGGCGGTTGGTGCCGCCGACGCCGCGTCGCTGGCCTCGACGCGCGCGATGCCGGCACGTACAAGGGCCTCGCCCAGGGTGCCCAGGCTGCGGCTGCCGGCCGGCGGACCGAGTCCGGACCCTGGCGTGGCAGTCCCGGCGTCGCCTGTTCCTTCCACCGGTGGCCCCGGCGGGAGGGTCTGCCTGGCGGGTCGTAGAAACCAGGCTTGGTAGCGGCCGTCGGGCAGTTCCTTCAGCTCGAACTCGACGCGTTCGCCGGTGGAGGGCACCCAGTTGGGTTCGGCCAGGAAACGGAAGTGCACCCACGCGTCGATGTCGGTATCGTCCGGGCGGACGAAACCGTAGCCGCGCGTCCCCCACCTCGTCACCGTTCCGCGCATCGCCTTGCTCAGCATCTTGGGCCTCCCGCCGCCTGTCAAGTCGAACCGGCGCGCCGTCGTCGCGAGGCGCCGTCGAGTTCCTGCATCACCTGCACGGCAAGCTCATCGGGACTCGCTGTGGCCGAATCGAGGATCAGAAGCCGTCCGACGACCGGTAGGTCGAATCTGGTCTCGTACTCTCGCCGCAACGCCGAGTCGCCGGAGGGAAGCAGAGTCTCCCGGTCGGCGGCGGACCCGCCACGTTCGGAAACGCGGACCCGGCGGACATCCAGAGGCGCCTGCAGGAAGACGGTCAAGTCAGCAGGCAGCAGATGCCGCTGGACGTCGTCGTCGCGGAGGACGGAGCCCCGGAAGCTCGCGTAGGCTTGCGTGGACAGGAAGTACCGGTCGAGCACCGCGCTTCGACCCGCGGCGATGTGCCCGTCCGCGGCCCTTGACGCGGCGAACACGGTCGCGAGGTAGAACAGCTGCGCCGCCTCTTGCGAACCTCCGAAGTCGGCGATGATGTCATCGCGGAATTCCCGGACGCGGACGGATGGCGTCGTCATCAAGATCGCATCCAGGGCGTCGGCGACCAGCTTGGCGACGGTGCTCTTCCCGGAACCATCAAGCCCTTCGAAGACGACGAAGACCGGCTTCTCGATGCTCATGCCAGCCACCCATGCCGTGCCTGCTGCATGCTTTCCTGTGCGGGAGTGCAGGACTCGGCTCTGCGCAGCAACTCCTCGACGTTAGCCGGGTGTCGCCCCTCGGTCGCTGCAAGCGCATCGGCGACACGCGCCATCTGACGCCAGGAGTGCTCATCGAAGCTGTCGGAGGCGACCACGGCTGGCATGCCCCCCTGCTGCACGCGCAGCGCCCATCGATCGCTGGTCTGGGCCAGTTGTGTCCCTCGCAGGAGCAGCAGCGGGAAGGCCTTGACGACCGGAACACGTCGCGCAAGGCACCACTCTACGGACGCCAGGAAGGAGCCCAACGTCTGCTCCGGCAGCCCGTAGATCAGGGATACCTCGTGCTTGATTCCGCGTCGGCGTACCTCGGCGAGCACGCCGTCGATCCTGTCCAGGTCGTTCCGCCGCAGCACCGCGTCCGCCTCAGCGGCATGGATCGTCTGAAGACCGAACTCCAGGCGCACATCCATGCCGGCGCACGCGTCGAGAAACGCCGGCTGCACGCGTTCGGCTCTGCATTGCAGGGATAGCCGCCCGCGGAACCCCAGGCGGCGGAACTCCTCCAGAACGGGAAGGTCGGTCTTGCCCAGGTTGAACACGGGGTCGAGCACGGCGATGTCCTCGACGCCCGCTTCGACGAACAGCGCGATCTCGCGGCGGAGCCGATCCAGGGCGAACGCTTGGCACGCGAACCGTTCCTTGGCCGCGCGATGCTGGCAGAACGAACAGCTGTAGGGGCAGCCGCGCTGCGTCTCCCAGCGAAGGAAGCGCTGCCCCCGGACGTCGATCACGCCGGAGAGGAAGGGCGATGGCAAGGTCGACGGGTCGACCTGGGCAACGACACCATCATCGGCGTCTCCGGCCCAGTGCACGCCGGGGACGTCGACGCGCCGGTCGGCGGCGGCGACGGAGGCAAGGGCCGACTCTGCGGTGCCGCGGATGAAGAAGTCCGCCTCCGGGTACCGGGCTTCCAGGTCCGGGCCAGCGTAGGTGATCTGCGGGCCGCCGAGGCCGATGCGACCTGCGAAGCCGGACTGCCGGAGCGCCCGCAGAACCTCGACCACGAGCGGTTCGTTCCAGACGTAGACTCCGATGGCCACGTCGACCTGGCGGCTCGGGACTCCGTTGGCCCGAGCGAGGATCTGCCGCGCGATGTCATCAGGGCGCGCGGTCGATTCGTTGACGGCGAAGGACAACTCGCTGACCTCGACGGCGCGTGCCTGGTTCAGGGCCGCCACCAGGGACGCGTGTCCCAGGGGGGAGCGAGGGTCCTTGGGGCGCGTCCAGTCCAGAGCCACGAGGACGACGTGACGACGGCGTCCCAGGGGACGCGATAGCGCCGCCTTGACGGCCGCCGATGGATCGCGACGGTTCGGGCCCGGTTCGTGTGCTTCTGGCATCAGCCACCTCCTGCCAGAAAGCATGGTCCGTTTCCCTGGTCGGTGCCACCGAACCATTCACCATGTTCACTGGTGAATACGCAGTTGACGCATGGGGTGGTCCGTGCCAGGCTTGCTCCATGAGCACAACCCCGCTATTCCGATTCGCCGAACTCACCAAGATGTCGAAGCTGCAACTTGCCGGCCGCATCGAGAAGGAGTGGCGGAAGATCGCGCCCCGCGACCCCCCACCGAAGGCCGTCGCGATCAGCAACCGTCTCGGCGATCTGGAAAAAGGCCGTGCCGGCTGGTGGGACGCCCGCGAACGGACCGCGATCCGTGCTCTGGAACAGGCTGGCAGACTTCGCTACGCCGAACTGCCGCTTCCTCGCGACCTGCTTCCCTCGCCGGACTTCCCTCGGCTGCGTCCTTTCAACCCGGGTACGGAGGATCCCCTGGCGCTCTGCACCCCGGAGTGGTTCGACCCGAAATGGGTGAACTACCGCCAGTGGATCATCGCGCCGCCGGGCGCAGGGCGCAGCTTCGTGCTGCACTGGCATCGCGTTCGGGGAACGGCATCCATCAAGGAGGTGCTGCACCTTGCCGATGCTGGCGCGCTGTTCGACGAAAGGAGGCCGATCCTGCTGGGCGTCGACGCACCCGACCCCGACACGGACCTGAGCATCCTGGCACGGCTCGACCGTCGCGAGGACGTCATCGTAATTGCCCCTTTCCCGATGCCGCGCGTGTCAGCCGGAAAGGACCCGCGTGGCGCCTCCGTCCAGAACGTGAGATGGCTCGAGGAGCGCTGGCGGCCTGCGGAGGGATGGAGGCCCCGCTTGGTGCGCTGGCTTGCCGGCCGGGTCGATGACCGCGAGTCCCTGCTGGATGCCGAGCAACTCATCGGGTGGATGGACGACGTGGATCCCCGCCACGAGATGTTCGCGACGCCGGGCGACGTGGTGCCGTTGTGCGCGTTCGCCAACGACGCCGGGGTTCCGTCGTTCAAGCGGGACGTCGCCGAGAGGTACCTGCGTCAGCGCGTGGATCGCGAAGCCTCGGACGGGACCGAGCAGAGCGTCTGGCTGCGCGCATGGGCCGTCGATCTCGTCCGGGCGCTTGCCGTCTCCCGCTTGGCGCACGTCGAGTCGCCGCTCCAGGGCCCGCTGTCGCGGGAGGCATGGGCATCGCTCGCACCGACGGGCACCGTCTCGCCGGCTCCGTCGTTGCAGGACGTCGAGGCCGCCCTGGATTCTGTCAGTGCGGCACGCGGCCCCCGGGAGAAGAAGGCGCGCAAGGCGGAGGCGATGCGCATCGTGCAGCGCCGTCCGTCGGCCGAGGCGATCGAGTGCTTGTTGCCGCTGCGACTGCTCCGTCCGGCCGGCAACGGCCTCATCATGCACCCGCACTGGGTCTCGACGCGTTTCCACAGAATCCGAGTACGGGACGAGATCCTCAGGGGAGATCCGCACATCTGGGGCCGCTGGGCGGCGAACGCCGATCGGCGGGCGTTCGTGGACGCCGAACTGGCTGACGTGCCGGAGGCGGACCTGCTCCGCGTCATCCGGGAGGCTGTCGCGAAGTTCGACGTCTCCGATCTTGGAGCGGTCGGCGCCATCGAGGCCCTGTTTGCTGAAGTCGGGCGCCGGCTCGGTCCGGGCCGTCGGCTGGCGGACGATCTGGCGCCTCTCTGGCAGTTGCAGCGGGGGCTGCTGACCTCGCGGTTCACAGGCTTGGCGGGCGTCGCGCCGCTGACGCGGCCGGGCGGTGGCGAGGGCGACGGCGCGTGGGTCGCGTGCTGTTGGGCCTGGAGCCTCTACGGTCCGCGCTGCGAGATCGACGACGGCCGGGCATGGCTCTTTCCCGGATGGGTCGCTGGGGGGCCGACGCTCGGGAAGTTGGCGCCGTTGGCGCACCAGGGGCTCGGCGAACCGGGACTGCCGAGCGAACCGCATCAGGACTCCCGCCGTCCCCCCGGAACGCTCCCTCGGCGGTCGTGGAGTCGCTGGATGCACGAGGGTCTGGCCCACGTGCCGCCGCTCCCCCCGGCCTTCGACCGACTGCTTGGGATGGCCCCCGACGTCGTCGACGCTTGCCGGGACGAGAGCGTGACTACGCCACCGCCGGCGATCCTGCTTCCTGCGGTCCTGCTCGCGGCTCACCGACGCCATCCGCGATGGGTGCTGACGCACGAACAGATCGATCGCATCATCGGGACCGCGTGGGGAGGCGCGTTCATCGCGCAGCAGGTCTGCCAGCTTACGCCGGACCAGCGCGCGGCGGTTGTGGAAACTCTCTGGACCGCGGCTGCGAGCGCGGGCGGCGGAGCGGTTGCGGCGCTTGGCCGCCTTGAGATGGATGCACGCTTGGCCGTGCTGGTCGAAGACAACGTGCCTCCCGAGCGTTTCGCGGCGGAACTGGTGCCCAAGGACGCCGAGGCGGTGGCCCGCGTCCTCGACCTTCCGCCCCGGTTCCGTCTGCCGCTCGTCCAATACGCGACCGAGCACCAGCCCGGCGCGGCCGCCCTGGCCGGCATCGCGGTCGACCTCGCCTTCCGCGGGGACGAGCGTCGCGTCGACGCCCACGTCGACGGCGAAGACGTCCGGTGGATCGAACTGCTTGCGCGCGACAGCCGAGCCCCGGGGGGCTTCCAGCGGATCGTGTGGCGCTTGGCCCCCGACCTTGCGCTGGCCCATGCCCGCGAGGCGGTCGAGGGTCGTGAGGGCGAATCGGGTTGGTACTTCGCGGCACCCGAATCGTTGCACGGGACCCTACTCGATTCGCTTGAGCAGCCGTCCGTCCCGTTGCCTTCCTGGGCCATCCTCTGGCTTCGGCGTCGGATCCTGGAAGGTGGCGGGTTGGCTGAGCGCGCCCATCGGCTCGTGCTGCGGTCGGATGTGGATGGGACGGCGGACGCGCGGGCGGGCGAGGGGCATCGGCTACGGAAGCGCAGTCCACAGCCGAAATGATCCGCGCGGAACCGCCCATCGGCGGGCAGGTGGCGTCGACGACCGCGGCGCCGTCATCGGCGGGCAGGGTCGCTCGCGAAGGACGTCGAAGGCGACCAACCACTCGCCCCGCAGGACGGGACGAGGACCGGTGGCGACGCCTTCTTGGCTCTGCTCAGGCGGACAGCAGCTTCAGAACCCTTCGCCCAACGTGGCGGGCGTTGATCCTTTGCCACTCCCCCGTGCGAGGATCGAGCAGTTGACACCGCCCGCGGAGGTTCTTCCGGCTGTGGGTGACCCCGACAACGAGCAGCACGGCGCGCACGTTGTTCGGAGGAGTGATCGCGCCGGCGACCCTGCGGAAGATCCTATCAATCCTCTGCTCGGCCGCGGCTCGCAGATCCGTTCCCTCGTCGGCAACGGCCATATCGCGGAAGATGTGGACCAGGTATCCGCGGTCACAGCGCTGCAACTTTCCAACGTCGCTTCGGATGTGCTCCGAAGTAGCGTCACCGATCTTCTCCGTGCCGAACTCGAAGCCGAAGGCGGGGACGAGGTAGTCGGCACCGTCCTTGTAGAAGCGGTCAGCCAGCGCGAACTGCGCGGCGGCAAGCACGGCAAGGTCCAGCCTCCGCCGCTCGCCGGCCCCGTACTCGCGGTGGACCTGCGAGGTCGTGAACCGCGTCTTGGCCCCGGGACCGCGCGCCTCCCGCAGAGGCACGGACCGGGGGAAGATCTGGCGAAGCCGCATGTACATCATCGCCTGGAGGTCGGCCTCCGAGAAGAAGCAGAGCGGCTCCTCGGCTACTTCCTGGCACAGGTCCGCCACGGCGCCATCGACCTTCCAGCGGAGCTCGTCGGTCGGAACGCTCGGCTTGCCCATCACGCCTCCCACCACTCGCTGTCGGCATGCTGCTCGACGCCAGCCACGAACTCGTGGAAGCGATCACCGGCCGAGCAGTGGATCGGCACCACCTTCCCGGGGGCGAGAGCAGCGACGAGTCGCTGCAGGTCGGGGATCGCGGCGTGGCCGCTCGCGTGGTGGATGCTCATCCCGATTCCGAGCCGGTCGAGGAACGCCTTCAGCTTCTCGCCCGACGGCTCCTCGAGGTACCCTGGCCACATCGACCACACCGCGTGCGCGCCGTCTAGGCAGCCGATTCTCTCCATCTCCCGGGCCATGCTCGTGCGGAAGATCATGACCAAGTTGCCGGGTCGCTCGCTCAACTCCTCCGGGTAGATCCTCCGCGGCCGCACCGCATCCGTCCGGTGGAACGCGCCGGACTCGATCACCTTGGTCCGCTGGCTGTTCGGCAGGTAGATGCGCACCCGATCCCAGCTGGCCTGGGGGATCGTGTCGCGACCCGTGGCAGCGGCGACGGCGGCCCCGTACAGGTCGAGCACCAGGTCGCGGCCGGAGCGGATGGCCGCCCGGTACACCGTGACCAGCCGATCGATGTTCTGCGGGGAGAAGAGCGCGAGCACGATGCCGGTCGCGGCCTTGAACGTCTCGACGCAGGCGTTCTCGACGTCGGTCTCGGAGACCACGCGCTCGGTGCCGTCCACGCCGGGACGGATGTTCGTTCCCTCCAGGACGAGCACGTCCACCTTCGCGGGCGGATCCCGGAGCAGTTCCTGGAACGTGCCGGGCTTGCGCCCGTGGGCCCGGATGTCGCCGCTGTAGAACAACCGGCGGCCCTCCGCCTCGACGAGCAGGCAGTACGAGTCGAACGCGCTGTGGTCGATCAGGTACGGCGTGATCGTGAACGGGCCGAGCGTCAACAGCTCGCGGTGACGCAAGTACCCGGCCGGCTCGACCGCCAGCCCGGTCCCGGTGAAGAACGCGGCCTCCCGCAGGATGCGATGCGCGGCCTCGCCGATGAAGACGGGCAGGGGGACCCCGACCTTGCGCGCCAGCCCGAAGTGGTCGAAGTGTGGGTGGGAGACGATCACGCCCAACAGGGACGGGTCAGCGCCGGCAAGACCGGCCACGTCGGGGAGGGGGAGGTCGGCGTCGAGCGGCAAGTCGAGCGGCCATCCGAGGTCGAGCAGGATCCGGCTGCCGGCAGCCTCCACCTCGATGCAGTTGCCGCCGACTTCGTGCGCGCCCCGGTGGATCTTCGCTCTCAACCCAACTCCCGCCGTGCACGTTCCTACCGAGAGGGCCGCTGACGCGTGACGAGTCGCGGCGCCGCATCGAGTACGGCCTCAGCCGCGTCCACGTCAAACCCGTCGAGTGCAACAGAAACGCCGGGGCGGCGGGCCGCCGGAACGGCCAGGTCGACGCGGTCCAGGTGCCGCCGGCACCGACGACGAGGGCCTCTCGAAGGACTCGCTTCTCGGGACTGCTCCCATGGTTTGACGGGGGCGGCGATCGACACGACCTGCCGCCTGGATCGGCGGCTGTTGCGGACTGGGCGCGTGAATGACCTGCTCATTTCTGCCTGAATCGCAGCACCAGCTGCGGGTCGTTGAACGCCGGTCGTGCGCGCTTGCTGCCGCCTGCGGGCCAGAGCAAGCCGTCTCGCTCCAGGGCGGCCAACTCCCTCTTGTACACGACGGCCGGCGTGTGCTCGAGGACGTGCAGGCGCACCTCTTCGAGGGTGACGTCGCGCCCGGCGAAGAAGTCGACAAGGTGGCGCTTCAACGAGTCGGAGGAGAATGAATCAAGAAGAACCAACTGATCTGGGCAGGTGCTGTCCGAGAACCTGAACGACCCGCCGGACGTATCCGCCTTCCTCATGGCCCCCTTCATGACCTCCAAGCCGCGGTCGCTGTTGGTACAGAAGAAGAGCCAGTACAGAAGGCGGTCGTCCTTGCCGTGCATCGAGAAACGCCAGACGAATCGGGTGTTGGCCTGCTGGCGAAGGGAGCGTTCGAATTCGGTCGCCAGGGCGAGATTGCGGCCCGCAAGCGGACACGACAACGCAGACCGCCACGACTCCCCGCCGAAGGCACGGGTGATCGCTGGCCACTTGGTTTCGTCGGCGAGGAAGCGATGCAGACCGTCGGCGCTCAGGTAGGAGAGAACCTCGCATCTCGGATGCCGCATGATGCGGGCAATCAGGTCGAGCGGAACGTCCGAGTAGCCGAATTGGTCGAGGAAGAACAGGGCGGGGCCGAGGTCGTCTTGGCGCAACTCGATCTGGTCGACCGCCTTCGCGAGGACTGTGGCGCAGTCGTCGCAGAACGTGCGGACGTCAAGGCGCTTCGTGCCGTCGGCGGTCGCGGTCGCAATGTCCGTCTGCAGTCCGGCGAGGATCCGGCAGAGATGATCGTGGCAGTCCCGGTTCGACTCGATGAACCGCATGTGGACGGGCGAGGGGATCGTCAGGGCATGCTCAACGAAGGCCTTGACCGCGACGACGGGACTGCCGGCCTCGCCGCCGGAGTACTCCCCGGGGCCGGCGAACCCGTCAACATAGAGGACACGACGCGTCTTGGGGGAGCGGGCCAAGATCGGCAACCACGCGTTGAGGTAGGTGCGCAGGATGCGGAGCTTGGCTTCGGTGTGGGGTTCGATCGGCCAAGTCGTGGACGACTCGTCTGCCATCGGCGTCACCGCGAAGCCTGGCGTCGCGGCGAACCGCGCCGACTGCACGTGCCCGCTCCGAGGTGGGGGAAGGCGGGGTACTCGTCATACGTGCGGCCCTGCAGCAGTCGGCCCGCCTTGGCCTTGTTGATACCGCCCCACTGCTTGAAGAAGAAGGGAACGCCGGCAGCACGGCATTGCCGGCGCACGGAGATGACCCAGTCCTTCTGCATCGGCCGTGCCCCGGGGCCGCTCTCGCCCCCCACGATGACCCAGTGGATGTCTCGGAGATCCACATCCCCGGGATCCTCGAGCAGAGGCTCGAGGGATAGGAAGCGAACGGCGGCCGGTGTCTCGCGAAGCCGAGCGACGCGCGGAATCCCGTGCCTCTGGTCCTCCACGCTGACGCCGATCCAGATGTGCCGAGACGCCAGGACCCACGAGTATTCCGGGCGCGAGAGGACGTCGCGAAGACGGTCGGCGCGCTTCGTCAACACCTGGTAGGTGTGCCAGTCGGCGCGCCGCATTACTTCGAACACCTGTCCGATGTACGCGTCATCCACGCCGTTCTGGAATAGGTCGCTCATCGAGTTGACGAACACCATCCTCGGCCGACGCCAGCGCAGCGGCTCCTCGAGCTTGTGCGGGACCAGGCGCAGGTCGAATCCCTGCTCGTACGGGTGGCCCGGCACCCCGCGGAACCGCTCGGCGAACGTCTCAGCGTAGCAGTGGAGGCAGCCCGGACCGATCTTCCTGCACCCGCGCACGGGGTTCCACGTAGCATCCGTCCACTCGATCTTGCTCTTGTCGCTCACGGTGCCTCCTCGCGGTTGGGCTCCGCCTTCTCGGTGCCGCGTTGCCCATCGTCGCCGGAGCGTGCTTCCGATCGCTGGAAGCCTCAGTTCGAACGTGCACCTCCGCCGCCGCCGACCGCGTTGTGGGGAGGGAGACGACCGCCGTGCGATCGCCGGTAGCGATCGATTGCCTTGCGCTCCGCTTCATATGCCTTCTCTTCGTCGGAGTAGCACGGCCCGGTGTCGTACCCATCCCACCACTTCTTCTTGCCGTACCTCTGCTCCAGGTACCGCTCGGCCGCCCCGGGCCGATCGAAGCACGGTCCCTTCCCGATGCGCTGGACCTTCCGCCCCTTCTTCAGCTTGTACAGGCACGAGCACGTCTTGCGCTTCCTCGCCATGGCCGACTCCCTCCCGCCCGCGCGGGCTCTACCCCTTCGGCGGACACGGGTCCTTGCCGTAGGTGTACTCGGCCTGGATCTCGTTGTCGCGGCCATGCACCACGACCTGGCCGAGGGCCTGGTTCTTGGCCAGTTCCTTCGCCCGATCAACGGCCTCAGCCTTCGTGTCGCAGACGGCGGACGCCTTCTCGCCCCCGGCGGCCTTCACCCGCCAAGCGCCCTCGCTGGACCGGGTCACGTGATACGTTCTTCGTTTCGACATGCTTCTCACCTCTTCCTGCGGCCGACCGGCTGCGGCTTGCCCGGCCGCGCGACATCGGCCAGTTCTCGGAACGACCGGAACGTCATCCGGAAACGGTGCTGCTCGAGCAGTGACTTCGCCTCGTCAGCCTGCGCGACGTTCAGGAGTCCGGCACGGATCGCGAGCACGAAGAGGCCGGCCGTCGTGATCACGGAGCCCGGCCCAAGAAGGCGCACGGCTTCGCGGCGAAACGCGCCCTTCTCGTCCGAGGCGACGATCCATCGCTTGGTGGACGCCAGCGCGATGCAAGCCGCCTCCCCGCTGCCCATCCGGCTGCGGAGTTCCGCATACAACTCGATGCCGGTGATGTCCGTGATCGACTCCCTCTTGATGATGTCGCGCACGATGGCATCGTCGAGCATCGGGCGCTGCGCGGGATCCGTCACCTCCTCGATCACATGGTCAGGCGCGACAAACTCGTAGCCGGGCAGTCGACCGAGCAGGTCAACCATGCCTGCGTGGAGCAAGTTGATCAGCACGTTCGCGTCGGTCACGACGACGCGGGCCGGAGCAGCGGGTGCTGTCACGCTTCTCCTTCGGGGAGCAACACGTCGCCGTCGCGGTCCCCCTCGTTACCGACGACCCAGCGCGCCAACTCGGCGGCAGAACTCCCTGAGAAGGACATCGCGTCCGCCAACTCGAGGAGCTTGGCCCTGGTGATGAGCTGTCGCCGAAGCGCCTCCAGGCCGAGATTCAGGACCCGCTGACGGAGCTGGGCCTGGATGTCGTCGTGGGTCGGCTTGTCGATTCCAAGCAGCTTGGCCGCCTGCGCGCCCTTCTGCTCCTCCTCGGTCTTCAGGGCATCGAACTCGGGCCGCGTGACCAGCTTGAGGTTCAGCAGCCGGTAGAGCGCGGCGAGACGGCTGACACCGAAGTTGTGCGCCAGACGCACCACATCCACCAGTTGCACGTCCTGCGAGCCGGGTGCCGTTCGGCCTTCTGCGGGAAGGGCGCCGTGCTCGTCGAACACCTGCGCGGAGGCGCGGCTGGGCCGGCCCTTCCCGAGCCCGGCCAGAAACGCGCGGACGCCCTCCTCGGGCATGAGGAACGCAGCCGCGAAGGAGTTCGCCCGGACCTCGGCGAGGTCGTCGCGGTCGCTGGTCCTGCTCAGGATCCCGAACCGCTCCCGGTCGAAGAGGAGATGCGCGTACTCGTGGGCCAGCGAGAAGCGGCAACGGAGCGCCGAATCCCAGGTGTTGGCGATCACGATCAGCCCCATCCGGGGATCGTTCATTGTCACGCCCGAGATGTCGTCGGGGAGCTCGACGAGGAACGCGTGGACGCCTTGGGATTCCAGCAGGTCGGTCATCCCCGCAAGCGGGAGCGCCCCCAGGCCGAGTCGCCGTCGCTCCTCCTCCGACGCGCGCGACCCCTGCACGACGGCATCCCACTTCGTGCTCGGGGTCGGGACGCGGTAGCTGGGCGCGCTGGCCGACGACCGGTCGACCGAGAGGACTTCCTCCAGGTTCGTTAGCTCGCGGGCGAGCCAGATCGTGTTCCGTAGGCGTTCCTGGACTGCGCTCTCCTGGGTGGCCTCCACGTGCCCCCGGAACAGCGCGGCCAGGGTCTTCTCGGCGCTGAACTCCTCGCCGACGAACTCGCGGAGGTCGCGGCCGAAGAGCCGAGCAAGCCGGTCAAGCTCCAGCGTCGACACCGGGCGCTTGCCGTTCTCCAGCTGGGTGACGGTCGGACGGGACACGCCGAGGTGCTTCGCGACATCGTCCTGCGTCATCCCGCACGCCTCGCGCGCTTCCCGCAGGCGCCGGCCGAGCTCTTCCTGCGTCACCGCCATGAATGCCCTCCCTACGCCAACAGCGGCAGGCCCGCCGGGCTGAATGCATCGAGCGCGACGTGGGAGATGTAGCCCGCCGCGAACCCCGCGGCGAGCCCCGCCAGGAAGCGAAACAGAAGTTCCAGGAAGCCGTGCAGGAGGCGGTCGAGAGGCTCCGTGGCAGCGGCAGCAGTCTGCGCGTGCCGTTCGGCTTCCGCGCGAAGCGACTGCTGCCATCCGTCCACCCGCCGCCGCACCGCATCCCCCGCGACCGCCACTGGCACGAGGCCGTGGCCGACGCTTCGGTGCCCGGGCCAGAGCGGCGGGTCGAGTCGGTCGGGCGCCAAACCTCCGAGAGTGCCTCCTACCGCGCCGCCAAACGTCTCGATGATGACGTGCCCCCCGGACTGTCCCTTCGCCCGGATCAAAGCGTAGCCAGCGCCGGCCACGCCGCCGCTCACCTTGTGGACCCTCGCGTTCGGCATCTTTCACCTCCGTGGCTGGTCTCGACCAGCCACCAATCAGGTTAGCCACGCGGACCGCATCTGTCAAGATGTGGATTGAATGTTTGCATGTGCGACTGTTTGTTTCATGATTACACAGCTGTACGAGATGTCACGACCGGTTGACTCGGTCGGTACTCGTCATCAGACAGCGCGGTCGGCCTCGTTCTCGCCTTCCGCTGACCGATCTGCGTCCGACGACCCGGGAGGGCTTCGCGTCGTCGCCCCCGAAACGCGGGTCTCCAGCGACGATGTCGTGGCGTTCGTCGCCGAGTACCTCGCCGACCTGACGAACGTCATGGTCGACGCGCCGCTGGTGGTTCCAAACGCCAAGGGCATGCGGGAATGCGACCGCGAGACGCACCGCTGCTTCGGTCGTTTCGAGGCCGGTGCCTATCCTGCGAACCGCACCAACATGGGGCGGTACAACTGCGGCATTCCGCGAGGGGAGGTGCTGGCCCGCCGGTTGGAGGGCCTCGGTTTCCCGGACGCGCCCAGCACCATGTCGCTTCCCGCGGTGGCTGGCAAGTCCGTCTTCGAGTGCTACCCTCACCCGGCCCAGGTCGTGCTCTTCGGCCTCACGCGGACGCTGAGATACAAGAAGAAGCGGCAGGGCTGGCCGGCCGCCCGACGCGAGTTCCGACGATACCTCGACTTCGTCCGTCGGCTTGATGCGCCACGGGTGCTCCTGCCTCGAGAGCTGCTCGGCGAACTCGATCCCGAGGGATCGGTTGGCAGAGCGTGCAAGAAGAAGAAGGACCGACTCGACGCGTTCTTCTGCGCGTACCTCTCGGCGCTCGTGCCGCAGGGGCGAGTCGAGATGATCGGTACGGCGAACCAGGGCGGCATCGTCGTTCCGACCTGAGCCTACGTGCTTGCCGAGGTCCGCCGGGCCGGAGCCGGCGGCGAACGCCGCGGTCGCGTGGGCGTCAGTCCCGCTCCTGCGCGGCGGCCTGTCGCGGTCGCGTGCGCGGGAAGACGATCCTCACGACCCTGCGTGGCAGGGCCGAGTCCGGTCGTCGATCGGGCGCCGCCGCCTCGGGCGGTTTCGGCAGCCTCCGGCTTCGCGGTTTCCCGGGAACACAGGCCTCCGGGTGCACGGTCCTCCGGTTGATGTAGTCCTGCAGGGCGGTCTCGGATACCCGGAGCATGTTGCCGCCGAGCACGACGTGCCGCATGTCCTTCATCAGCCGGTACGCCGTGCTCCGGGAGACGCCGAGCAGCTCCGCGACCGCAGTTGCCTTCAGCAGTTTCTCGCCCATCGCCCGGGAGTGGACCGCAGCCCGACGTCGCGTGCAACCGCGGATGCGACCGCGTCGCAGCGGCGAACGCCAACAGGGGATCTCCCCTGGATCAGCCGGTACGCATGCCTGTATCCTCGGCATCTGCTCCGGGGACGGAGCGCAGCGATGCCCAAGCTCGAACAAACCATGCCCGTCCTCTTGACCCCAGACGAGGTCGCTGCCGCACTGCGCACCTCGAAGAAGCAGGTCTACGCGATGGCCGAGCGCGGCCAGCTTCCCGGCATCGTTCGGCTGGGACGCCGGCTCCTCGTCGACCGTGACGAACTGGTTTCGTGGATCGAGACCTTGCGAGTGCCGTCGCCGAAACGCCGTCCGTGAGGACGGGGAGCCGGTGGAGGGACGGTCGCCGGTTCCGCCGCGATCGTCAAGAGAGAGGTGGACAGGATGGCGGACACGGCGGCCGGAGAACGGGTGACGACCGTCGGATCGAGCGGCGACATCGTCGTGTTGGAGTTTGCGCCGGAGCCCAGAACGGCTGAGGAACGTGCCCAACAGGAGGCGAGCTACCGCCGATTCGTAGAGGCCCTGGCGGACTTGGTTCTGGCCGACCTTGGGCGGTATCCGCCGGTGACGGCGTCCGCGGCACGGGAGCCGGAAGCGCCGGCGTTCGGAGGAACGAGGATGATGGAGCCGTTGATGACCGTGTCCGAGATCGCGGCACTCCTTCGCGTCGGGCGCTCAACCGTGTACGCCTTGGCGACCGCCGGCAAGCTGCCGGCGCTGAAGGTCGGCGGCGTTCTGCGGTTCGATCCCGGCGAGATTCGCGCATGGCTCAACGAACAGCACGTCGTGCAGCGCGGGCAGGTCCTCTCGCCTCGCGCGCAGCGGAAGATGCTGCGTGACCAGTGGGTCGCGACTGCTCCGACTGGTGAGGATGCCGAGTCGTCCCCCTCCCGGACGCCGGAGGCCCCGGCCGACGCGCAGGGAGCCAGGAAGCCGAAGCGTGCGATCGAGCGTCTGGTCGATCTGGACGAACTGGCGGCGATCGCGGAGGCTCGGCAGGGCAACCCGGGCGAGGCGTACCGGGGACGGACTCGGAAGCGTTTGGCAAGACGGTCGCCGGGCGAGAGGGAGTCGGAGTAGGTTCCCTCGATCGGCCAGGATCGGGTCCCCACGAAGCGGCAGTACTCGCGTGATCGTGCGCCGTTCGCGCACGTGGGGACCCGTGTTCCCCTGTTCGCGCCCGACATCCGCCCTGCGATCTGGTACGATCGGCTCGATGGCGCCGTCGATTTCCGTGTACTTGGATTTGACGCCCGACGCGGCACGACAGCAATGGCAGAGGATCCGCGGTCGCGTGGCCCGGAGCCGCCAGGAGCCGTTCCTTCCGGTGGAGACGCTGCTCTGCTACGGCCTGTTCTTCGTAGTGGATCCGCATGGGTTCGGCGGCAGCAATGTGCATCGGCTGCCACCGTCCGTGCGTGTTCTCGCCGCGACGCTGCGGCGGCCACCGAACTCCCTGACGCACAAGATGCTGAACCTGGAGGGAGCACTTCCCCACGCGGCCCGCGCCGAGCCCGAGCTCTTCCTGCATCTCGCTGCTCAGCCAACGCGTTTCCATGCCCTCTACCGGACCATCGTGCTCGCTGCGAGGGACGCCGGATTCGACGCGAGTGGCGTGCCGGACTTCCTCGGTGTCATCGATGCCGGAGACGTTCCGATGCTCGGCCAAGACGAGCTGGGCGAGCGCGAACTGCGCCTCGCACTGCAGGAGCGGCGCGAGAGGATGGACGAGATGTCCCGCACGTTCGACTTCCGCGAGGAGGAGACCTGCCGCCTCGTGGAGCAACAAGTTCGACTTGGGCAGCACCGTTTCGCGAGGGATGTCCTGGCGAACTACGACCACCGATGCGGGTTCTGTGGCTTCGGGCCGAGGGATCTCCAAGGCCATCGGCTCCTGATCGCCTCCCACATCAAGCCGTGGGCGGAGTCGAGCGACCGCGAGAGGCTCGACCGCAGGAACGGGATTGCGGCGTGCCCGATCCACGACGCCGCCTTCGACGCCGGCCTGCTCGCGGTGAACGGCGGACTGCGGATCCGCCGCGCAGCCGCTCTCGAGGAGAACGTCGAACGCGACGCGCAATACCGTCGCTACTTCGGTGGCGATGCGATCGGGCCGTCGCTCTTGCTGCCCGCCGGTGGCGTCGCCCCGGCCGACCGCTACCTGCGCTACCACCGAGAGCGCATCTTCCGTGCCGCCAATTCGTAGAGGCAGCCAGCGCCCGCTGGGAATTCTGCTGCGCTGCTCGGGCCACCGACGGCACGGGCTTCGGCCGTTGTCGACCCGGAGCCGGGTCACGGGTGCTTGGGAGAACCCCGCCTTCGTTCATCGCGAAGCGAGGTACCGTGTCGCCCGGCGTCGGCCGGCTGTTGAGGACCCGGTTCGGCTCGTGGTAGCGTGCAGCGTGTCGGCGCTTGGCATCGCCGTGATGTGCCGTGCGGCCGTGGCGGGCCCGCGAGGAGCGAAGCAGAGGCCCCCCACCCCAGGGTCTTGTGCATGGCGCGGGAGCATCCGGCGACGCGGCGGGAAGAAGAATGATCACCCGACGGACGAGAAGGAGGCGAAGGGCACTTCTACTCCGCGCCTCGCACCGACGCCAGGCGGGCGGGCGACTGCGCCCCGAGCGGCAGGTCGTGCGATGACCTCTCGAACCGTCTCGACGCTCGCTTCCAGTCCGATTTGCGCTGTGGACCTCTTCTGCGGTGCAGGCGGCCTGACGCATGGCCTCCTGCAGGCGGGGATCAAGGTCAATGCGGGCATCGACATCGACAAGCAGGCCAAGCATGCCTTCGTGAAGAACAACCCTGGTTCTGCCTTTCTCTGCTGGGACGTGTCACGGAAGAACTACCCCAGCATCGAGAAGCTCTACGACAACGGCAAGATCAAACTCCTCGCGGGATGCGCGCCGTGTCAGCCGTTCTCGCGATTGACGAACGGCATACGCGAACACGAGGCGTGGGACCTCCTCGACAACTTCGGCCGCTTCGTGGTGGGCATCCTCCCGGAGCTGGTGACGATGGAGAACGTCCCAGAGCTCGCAGACCGCGGACGCGAGGTGTTCGACCGGTTCGTGCGGACGCTCGAACGACAGGGCTACTTCACCGATTGGAAGCTCGTCCGCTGTGTCGAGTACGGTATCCCGCAGGCCCGCCAGAGGCTGGTGCTGCTCGCGTCGCGCCTCGGTCCCATCGCTGTCCCCGAGGGTCGATATCGGTGTCCCAGCCAATGGAAGACGGTGCGAGAGACGATCGGTGACCTGCCACCGCTCGCCTCGGGCGAGGAGGACCCGAACGACCCTCTGCACGTGGCTGCGCTCCTCTCGCCGATGAACCTCAAGCGAATTCGCGCCACCCGGCTTGACGGCGGTACCCGTCGAGACTGGCCCGACGACCTCGTGCTCGACTGCCACCGCAAGGAATCTGGCCGGTCCTACGGCTCGATCTACGCGAGGATGTGGTGGGAGCAACCGTCGCCGACGATGACGACGCTCTGCACCGGCATCGGCAACGGGCGCTTCGGTCATCCAGAGCAAGACCGCGCCATCACGCTACGGGAAGCGGCCCTGTTCCAGAGCTTCCCGCGTACCTACGAGTTCTGGCCTCGAGAGCAGAGGCTCAACCGCAAGGCCGTCGGCCGCATGATCGGAAACGCTGTGCCGCCCAAACTCGCCAAGGCGCTCGGGCAGGTTCTCCTGAAGCACGTCTCTCGACACGGGTGAACTGGGGGGGGGCACATGAGGGCATTCAAGAGCCGATTCCCGAGCATAGTCCCGCAAAGGGGGCCCGATCTCCACCCTGAATCGTCGTCGGAGACCGGCACATGACTCGACGCGCCGAGAGTGGAGACGGAGCGCAGAGACGCGGAAGGACGCCTGCTCGACGGGTTCGCGATCCGCTCACTCGCTCCGAGATCATGAAGCGGGTCATGCAGAAGAACACGGGCGCGGAGGTCGCGCTTCGTTCGGCCTTGCATGCTGAGGGCCTCAGGTTTCGCCTGCACCGCCGCATCGAGAAGATCGCCGTCGATATCGTGTTCCCGGGCGCCAAGGTCGCAGTCCTCGTCGATGGATGTTTCTGGCACTGCTGCCCTGCGCATGCGACATACCCGAAGACGAACACCTCCTACTGGCTGCCCAAGCTGGAGGAGAACAGGGAACGCGATCGTCGCCAGACCGCGCGCCTGAAAGGAGCCGGCTGGACGGTAATCCGTGTCTGGGAGCACGACTGTCGGCCAGTGAACCGCCGAATCGTGGAACGTATCGCTCGCGCCTGCAGGAGACTGGCGCCGGACACCGGCGAGAACGGACGGCGACGATGAACGGTACCGCACCCGAACCTGGCCAACTCGTCGAAGTTAGACGCCGACAGTGGATCGTCTCGGACGTCGATGCCGCCGCGGCGGCCCCCGAGCTTCCGAAGCGCAGTCTCGTCAAGCTCGCATCCATAGACGAAGACGCGCTCGGCGAAGAACTCGAGGTCCTCTGGGAGCTCGAGCCTGGAGCGCATGTCATCGAGCGCGCCGGTCTTCCGACCCTCGCTGCGCTCGACCCGCCGGAGGACCTCGAGGCCTTCCTCGACGCCGTCCGATGGGGTGCTGCGACCAATGCGGATCACGGCTATCTCCAGGCACCGTTTCGCAGCGGCGTCAGCATCGAGGACTATCAGCTCGATCCGCTGGTCCGTGCGATAGACATGGCTCGGACCAACCTGCTGATCGCGGACGACGTCGGCCTCGGCAAGACCATCGAGGCCGGCCTCGTAGTCCAGGAGATGCTGCTCCGCCATCGGGCTCGCACGATTCTCGTCCTGTGCCCGGCGTCGCTGCAGGAGAAGTGGCGCACCGAGATGATCGAGAAGTTCGGTCTCGACTTCCTCATCGTCGACACCGACTATGTCAAGAGACTACGCAGAGATCGCGGCGTGCACGCCAATCCGTGGACTTCATTTCCGAGGCTCATCGCATCGATCGACTGGATCAAGCAAGGCGAGGGCATCCGGCTCCTGCGAGACACGCTTCCTTCGCACCCGAGCTTCCCGAGGCGCTTCGACCTGCTGATCGTGGACGAGGCGCACAACGTCGCACCGACGGTGGGCAGATACGCGGTGGAGAGCCTCCGCACCCGACTCGTGCGCCTGCTGGCGCCCCACTTCCAGCACAAGCTCTTCCTGACCGCGACGCCGCACGACGGATACACGGAGTCCTTCACCGCGTTGCTCGAGCTGCTGGACGACCAGCGATTCTCGCGCAACGTCCTTCCGTCCGAGGAGCAACTGGCACGAGTGATGGTCCGTCGTCTCAAGGGCGACCTGGTCGACGGCGAGGGCAATCGCATCCATCCCGAAAGACGGCTCGAGGCTCTCGAAGTCGACTACACCGAGGACGAGCGAGACGCGCGTCGGCTGCTAGTCGAGTACATCGCCAGCCGCGAGAAGCAGGACGAGCAGGAAGGCGCCGCTTCGCATTTCATCCATCGATTGCTCCGCAAGAGACTGGCCTCGTCGCCCGCGGCCTTCGCATCGACCTTCGAGCGATACATCGCCACCATCGAAGGTCAGCGGGTCGGCACGAGCCGTTCGTCACGGCTCGACGACCGCATTCTCAGGCGCGCCATCGCGAAGACCGAGGAGGACTACGCCGACGACGAGATCCGCGAATCCGCCGAGGGCGACGCCGTGGAGGAGGCGAGTCGGCGACTGAGACGCCTGTCCGCGGACGAGCGCCGGCAGGCAGAGGCGCTGCGTTCCTGGGCACGACGAGCTTCCCGGCAGCCGGACTCCAAAGCTGGGGCGCTGATCGCCTGGCTCGGAGAACACATCCGCCCCGACGGTCGCTGGACGGACCGCCGCGTCATCCTCTTCACGGAGTACCGCACGACGCAGGCCTGGCTCCACGAGATACTCGCGACCCACGGCTTCGGAGGCGAGCGCCTCGCGCTGATCTTCGGAGGCATGGACCCCAAGGACCGGGAGGCCGTCAAGGCGGCGTTCCAGGCGGATCCGAAGGATTCTCCGGTCCGCATCCTTCTCGCGACGGATGCCGCATCGGAAGGCATCGACCTCCAGAACCACTGCAATCTCCTGATTCACATCGAGATCCCCTACAACCCGAACGTGATGGAGCAGCGCAACGGGCGCATCGATCGCCACGGCCAGAAGCAGAGAGAAGTCGTGATCTGGCACCCGGTCGACGCAAGCGGCAACCACGGGGACGACATCCTCCGCGCACTCAGGAAGCTCGACGCGATGCGGGCCGACATGGGAAGCGTGAATCCCGTGATCGCACCGCAGCTTCCCGCTCTGCTCGAAGGCCGGCGGCGAGAGCTGGACACCGCCCTGGCCGAGAAGCGGATGGAGCGCGCTCGCAAGTACATCAGAGCCGAGCGCGATCTCCGCGAGCGGATCGCCAAGCTGCACGAACGACTGACGACCACTCGGAGCGAGCAGCATCTCACGCCGGACCGTATCGCGCGAGCGGTGAGGACGGCGTTGCGGTTGACGGACAAGCCGGACCTCGTTCCGACAGGCTTGGAAGGAGCCGCCGGAGCCAAGGTGTTCCACCTCCCGCCGCTGGCCGGGTCGTGGTCGCGCTGTCTCGATGGACTCGAGCACCCTTACACGAAGCGGATTCGCCCGATCACATTCGACCACGAGGTCGCCAAGGGTCGCGACGACGTCGTTCTCGTCCATCTCAACCACCCTCTGGTCCAGATGAGCCTGCGGCTCCTCCGGGCCGAGGTCTGGGCGCGCGACGACGTGAAGAAGCTGAATCGCGCGACCGTCCGGACGGTGCCGGACGCGAAGCTGGAGACTCCTGCTGTCGCCGTGCTCTCGCGTCTGGTGATCACGGGCGGGAACCACCACCGCCTCCACGAAGAGCTGACCGAGGCCGGTGGCCATCTCCGCGACGGGAGCTTCAAGCGAGAAGACCGGGTGACGAGCCTGCGCGAGTGGCTCGCTTCTTCGCGACCCGGGCAGGTGCCGCAGTCGCTCTTCGACGCGCTCAGGGCTCGCTTCGAGAAACACACGGATGCGGTGCTGGGTGCCGTCGAGGCACGCTCGAGAGAGAGGCTCCGCACGCTCGGCAACACCATCGAGATCCGCAAGCGCCGCGAGATCGAGGACATGATGCAGCTCCTCGACGACCTCGCCGCCAACCTCGAGTCCGAGCTGGAGAAGGACGAGGAGCCCCGCCAGCTATCGCTCTTCTCCGAGGACGAGCGGACCCAGCTCCGGCGGGACCGAGCGGCTCTCGAGGCGCGGCTCGCGCGGATACCGGACGAGCGGGAACGTGAACGGAAGGCCATAGAAGAACGCCACACGGACCTCGTGGAGCACACCTTCCCGGTGGCCGTGGTCTTCCTCGTGCCCGAGTCGCTCAGCGAGGGGAAGAAGCGATGAGCCGCAATCACGAGTGGCTGGAGCTCATCGAGGTCTCGGGCCCCTTCCTGGCTCTCCCGGTCCTCCGGGAAGCGTTCCCGCAGGGACTGGAGGAACTGGATGCCCTCCGCGCCAGGCGGCTCCGCAGCGCCTACGAAGAGTGGCGGGACGCCGTGGACTCGGAGGACAGCGACCTCGGACGGCTCCACGAGGCCTGGGTCGAGGAGGTCCTGCGCACCGCGCTCGAGGCGGATGACGAGCTGCTCCGGCGCGGCGACCGCGTTCCTTCCGCGGCTCGCGCGGATCTGCCCGAACACGATACGGCGATCGTGCCGGACTGGGCTCTGGTGGACCCCGCTCGCTCGGATGCGCTCCTGGTTCCGGTGCACGTCTTCTCCCCCGACACCGATCTGGTCGCTTCGATGCGATTCGGAGGACTGTCGTGCTCGCCGGCCGATCGCATGGCCATGCATCTGCGAGCGGTGGGCTGTCCGCTCGGCGTCGTGACGAACGGCGAACGCTGGATGGTCGTCCATGCTCCGGTGGGCCAGGTGTCCACGTTCGCGAGCTGGTACGCTCGTCTGTGGGGTCAGGAGCCGGAGACGCTCCGCGCGTTCGCGTCGCTGCTCGGCGTGCGCCGTCTCTTCGGACCCGAGCAGGACCGTCTCCCGAGCCTCTTCGAGAGATCGCTGAAGCACCAGGACGAGGTGACAGACGCCCTCGGCGAGCACGTTCGACGTGCAGTCGAGGTGCTGGTCCAGGCCCTCGACCGTGCCGACCAGGACCGCAATCGAGAGCTTCTCAGAGATGTGAAGCCCCAGGAGCTCTACGAGGCCGGCTTGACGGTCATGATGCGGCTCGTCTTCCTCCTAGCGGCCGAGGAGCGCGGGCTCCTGCTGCTGGGCGAGCCGAGGTACGATTCGTTCTACGCGGTCTCGACGCTCCGAATGCAGCTGAGGGTCGAGAGCGAGGAGATCCTCGAACGGCGACGCTCTGCGTGGTCGCGTTTGCTGGCGGTGTTCCGCGCGGTCTTCGGGGGCATCGACCACCCGACCCTCCATCTCCCTGCGATGGGCGGCTCGCTCTTCGATCCCGACCGCTTCCCGTTCCTCGAGGGCCGGTCCAAGGGATCGAGCTGGAGACATCATCCGGCCGCTCCTCTGCCCATCGACGACCGGACCGTGCTCCTCCTCCTCGACGCCATCCAGACCTTCGAGGGGCGCACGCTCTCGTATCGCGCTCTCGATGTCGAGCAGATAGGCCACGTATACGAGGGTCTGCTGGAGAGGACCGTGAAACGGGTCGACGACGTGACCCTGGAGCTGGAGAGCGGCGCTCAGGCGAAAGACCCGCGGGTGACTCTCGGAGAGCTGGAGTCGGCTCGACTGGACGGCGACGACGCGGTCGTCGCTCTCTTCGTGGAGAGGACTCGCCGTTCCGAGTCCTCCATCCGGAATGCGCTTGAGCACGAGGTCGACGCACGACTCGGCGCTCGGCTCCTGACGGCGTGCCGCGGAGACGTCGCGCTGCGAGATCGACTCGAGCCCTACGCGTGGCTGCTGCGCACGGATCCGTGGGGCTACCCGCTCGTCCATCCCGAGGGCGCCTTCGTCGTCGTGATGGGAATCGACCGACGAGAGACCGGAACGCACTACACCCCGAAGAGCCTGACCGAGAAGATCGTCGAAGAGACGCTGACGCCCCTGGTCTACGATGGGCCGGCGAAGGGAGCGCCCAGGGAATCCTGGACGCTGAAGTCGCCTGCGGAACTCCTGGACCTGAAGGTCTGCGATCCGGCGATGGGCTCGGGAGCGTTCCTGGTCCAGGCGTGCCGGTGTCTCAGCGCGAGGGTGGTCGAAGCGTGGGGCATCGCCGAGGCCGCCGGCAACGCGGTCAATATCGAGGGCCGAGTCCACGGAGCAGGTGCCGACGTGGAACCGATCCCCGCCACCGCGGAGGCGCGGGCTGAGCAGGCTCGTCGTCTCGTCGCGGAGCGCTGCCTGTACGGTGTCGACCTGAATCCGCTCGCCGTCGAACTCGCCAAGCTCTCTCTCTGGCTCGTCACGATCGCGAAGGGCCGCCCCTTCGGATTCCTCGACCACAACCTGCGGTGTGGCGACAGCCTGCTCGGTATCACCTGCCTCGAACAACTCACGGAGCTGTCGATGGCTCCGAAGCAGCAGACGCAAGGACGACTCTTCGGGAGGAACGTCAGACAGGCCGTCGAGGAGGCGTTGGCGATCCGCCTTCAGCTACGCCAGATGCCTATCCGTGACATTCGCGACGTGGAGGCGATGGCCTCGCTCGATGCCGCTGCCCGCGAGAAGATCAGCGTCTCGGAGGAACTGGCCGATGAATTCATATCGACCGTACTGACAGCGGAGACCGATCGAGTGCTGGAGTCGCGACTTGCGGGGTTCGCCGTTAGTGCGGATCGGCTCGTGAACGGTGACAACCAGCGCAGGTCGTTGGCGACGGTCTCCAACCACCTGCGCCCGTTGCACTGGCCGCTCGAGTTTCCTGAAGTGTTCAGCATGGCACGACAGGGGTTTGATGCCGTGTTGTCCAACCCGCCGTGGGGTGCACGTCTTGCCGACGAGTTGCAGCGGCTCTGGAAAACGATCGACGGCGACAAGCTTGGGCGGCTTGTTGATTCATTCCATCTATTCATCTTGCGAGCCGGGCACCTGATGGTTTCGGGGTCCTCAAGATACCACACGCACAATGGGTTCTCCGGATTGGTGGTCCCCGACGTGCTTCTCTACCAAGGCTATTCACAGCCTCTCCGAGAGCATCTTCTTCGACACCACCGCCTCGTAACCGTCTGCGACCTGGGCGAGGGCGTGTTTCTCAAGGTCGTCCGGCCATGCTGCTTTGTGGTCTTCGCCGCGTGTCGCGACCCATCGGCGGAATATGAGCTAAGCATCGAGAAGTGGGCAACAGGCCACCATGAGACACAGTCGCTTTCGTCAGCTGCCGTCGCCTCCTTCCCGGGATGCGTCATTCCAACGACTGATGTTGGCGAATACCGGGAAGTAGCCGCGTTGGTCCTGAAGGCAGAGTGTAAACTTGCGAATCTTATCGACGACCTCGGGATCCAGCGCGGCGCGAGTGCGGACAACAAGGACGTGTTCGTTGTCGATGAATCGTTAGCGCGGAAAGAGCGGCTTGAAGAAGAAGTGCTCCGTCCGGTAGTTACAGGCGGCGTTCATGTGCGCCCCTTCGAAGTAGCTGCAGGTCTTCCTCTACTCATCTACACGGACAAGAGCACCAAGCCCGAGTCGGTTCCAAATATCGTGAAATGGGTTCTGCGTAACGCGCACAAGATCACCTGCAAGGAAGTGAAGGACGGAAAACACGAGCTTCATGCGCTTCACAGAGCGAGAGAGCGGCGCGTTTTCGAGCGGACCCCGAAGCTCTTGGGCGTCATCACCGCTGACCGCCCGAAGGTCGCAGTCGACAAAGAGCAACGTTACGCACTGGACGGTGTCTACGTGCTCGCCCCTCGTCACGACATCGATCCGTACTTTCTGGCGGGCATATTGAATTCGGACCTCATGGCGCGGGTTTACCGCGTCTTCTCGCAGGAAGAAGGCCGCGTCATGGCGCAGGTAAAGCCCACACTATTGGGGAGATTGCCGATGGTGTTCCCTGACCAAGGACTCGAATTGAGCGAGCGGATCGCCAGTCTTGCACGGCGCCTCCACGGACGCTTGTCGCACGAGGATCGTACCGCTCTTGAGCGCGAACTCAACGCTTCGGTTGAAGATCTATTTGTCGCAGCAACTACGCGCAGGGGCGTTGAGGCGCCTGAGGTCGAGCCGAGCGAGTCGAGGAATTCCAAGACGAACGCGGCGCCTGCGAAGAAGGCCAGCAAACGGAGGGCCAGCCGATGAAACAGAGCACAGACAAAGCGCAGGCGACTCCGACCAAGCAGTTCTTCGTATCGATGCTGACGCGAGACATCAGCCTCGACGACGCCATCCTCGACCTTCTCGACAATTGCCTCGACGGCGCGATGCGCGTCGCCAACGGCGACAAGGTGGACTACGCCAAGCACTCCGTGAACATCTCTCTCGCGAAGGACCACTTCTCGATCGAGGACAACTGCGGCGGCATCCCGCGCGATGTCGCCATCAACTACGCCTTCAAGATGGGCCGGGAGCCCGACGACGACCGCGACTCGGACACCGAGACCATCGGCATGTACGGCGTCGGCATGAAGCGCGCGATCTTCAAGATGGGGAGGGAGTCGCTCGTCCGAACGCGGCATGGTGGCAACACGTTCGAGGTGCCCATCACCTCGCAGTGGCTCGAGGCGAAGAACTGGGATCCGCTGCCCATCAACGAACCGACGGAGGCGAGCGAGAAACTTGCGGAGCCGGGCACCACGATCATCGTCAAGGAACTCTACGAGGGCGTCGCGCGGCACTTCGAGAACGACGCGTTCGTAGAGAAGGTGCGCAAGGCCATCTCCGAGCACTTCACGATCTTCCTGCAGTGGGGGCTGAAGGTCGAACTCAACGGGAAATTGGTGGAGCCCGTTCGGGTCGAAGTCCTCGTCTCGCAGCGCGAGGACGGCCCGGCGCCCTACGTGTTTCGCAAGACGATCGACGGCGTGGTCGTCTCGATCACCGTCGGCAGGAATCTCAACCGAGGCTTCGGGAACGATGAGGACGAGGACGCCGGGTTCGAACGCGATCGTTCGTCGCCGACCGCAGGTTGGACGGTGCTGTGCAACGACCGCGCAGTGATCGTCGGCGACAAGACGCGCCTCACGGGCTGGGGCGACGGCATCCCGCTCTACCACCCGCAGTTTGCCATCATTACCGGCATCATCGAGTTCCGATCGAAGCGCGCCGAGAAGCTGCCGGTCACGACGACCAAGCGCGCCCTCGACACGTCGTCGAACGTGTGGCTCGAGTCCCTCGTCAAGATGAAGGAGGGCATGCGCGTCTGGATCGACTACACGAATCAGTGGAAGAACCAGGCGGAGGCCGAGCAGCAGCAGGCGCGACACTGGGAGGACGCTCGTCCGATGTCGCTCAGCAAGGCGCTCGAGGCGGTGGCTCAACGAAAGGCCACGAAGAGGTCTGACGACGAGGGCGTCGAGTTCAACCCGAAGAAGAACAAGGTACTGCCCGAGCCCCCGAACAAGACGCCGTCTTCGCGCCGGGTCACGTTCTCGAAGCCTGCCGGGGAGATCCGCCTGGTCGGCAAGGCGTTGCTCGACGACGAGAACGCGAAGCCCGGTGTCGTCGGCGAGAAGGCTTTCGACCTGGCACTGGCCAAGGCGAAGAAGCGGGGTGGCTGACCATGACCGCCGGCTCTTCACTTCCGTACAGGTTGCGGCCGAACAAGGCCGTGGACCGCGAACTGTTCCTGTCGCTCTTGATGCGGCTGACGCCGACGCTTGGGCTCGAGAAGTACCACTACGTCGGGCTCGGTGGGCCGTTCCTCGAGGATTTCCGGTTGGTCCACGGGCGGTTGGGCATCGCCAAGATGACGTGCATCGAGACGGAGGAGTAGGTGCACTTGCGCCAGGCTTTCAATCGACCGATCGCCTCCATCGAGTGCGTTCACAGGACCCTCGAGGACCACCTCGACGAGACCGACTTCGACACACCCGTCATCGTCTGGTTCGACTACTCCGAGCCCCGGGGCATCACGACGCAGATCGAGCGCTTCGCACGCACCATCGGCACCGTGCCGCTCGGCAGCATCGTGCGCTTGACGCTGAACGCGAACCCGGCGTCTCTAGGGAACCCTGACCCGAAGGACCTCTCGGTCGAACTCGAAGGCGAGGCGTCGGAGGACCGCTCCATGAAGCCGACGATCCACGAGTGGCGCCTCGCGCGCCTCAGGGAGCGTTTGGGCGCGTTGTTCCCCAGCGGGCTGACTGCAGAGGGCATGACCCTCAAGACGTACGGACCGAGCCTCCTGCGCGCCGTGAAGCTGGCTGTCGACAACGAGGCGCTCAGCTTCCGTGAACGCCGCATCGTCTGGGCGCTCGCCACGCACTATGCCGACGGCCAGGCGATGGTCACCGCGGCGTTGGTGGTCGTCCCGACGGACGACACGGTCATCGAGGACCTCGTGAAGGGGTGGGAGTTCTACACGACCACGGATGCGCCACACCGGCTAGACCTCCCTGCACTATCGACGCTGGAGAGGCTGACGATGGAGTCGAACGAGGACGCCAAGACCAGACTCGGTTTCGAGCTGCCGACTTCGGACATGGGGACCGATCCCTTCGAGGTGTTCAAGAAGTTCTACCGGATCTACCCGCACTTTTCGCGGGTGGAACTGTAGCGAGAGGAGCAAATGCATGGAGACGACCACCGCACCGAACGCACAGGCATGGCGTGTCAAGGAGGAGACGTCGCTCGGCCCGTTCGTCGTTCGGCTCGACGGTGATCGCCTCGGCAGCGCGGTGGGCCCTGGCGGCTGGGTGGTCGTGGTCGATGGGACCGGGGCGCTGAATCGCGTAGGGCGCATCCTCCGGATCCGGGTCGACCTCGAAGGGACCACGCTCTACTTCGACAAGCTCCACACCGTGGCGAAAGCGGGCTCCCTCGCCGACGTCGGGCTCGCGCCACCCTCTGGACCGATCGCGCGGCTGCGCCCCGAGGACCTCGCGAGTGTCCTCGCCCGCGACGGGGTCTCGACATCGGAGGACGTGCCCCTGATTCAGGACGCCGTTTACGTGCGCGAGTTGCTCGAGTTCGCGACACGGGACGACCTGCTCGGCCCGGCGAACGGGCCGGAGGAGCTCGTCATCGACATGAGCGTTCGCGACCGGTACCTCGTCGGCAAGCTGGCGCCGAGGCGTCCGGGCGATGAGGACACGGTAGAGGTGGAGCCCGCCGCAGCCGCGGACGCGACGGAGGTGTCTCTCGAAGACGAGAGCCCGGCTCCGCTCCACGAGCCCGGCGCGGAATTCAATCGGGCCAGCGGACGGGTGGAACCCGAAGACGATGCCCTCGACGAGATCGACACCTCGAACAACCAGTCCCTGATCCCTTCGAGCATGGGGCTCACGTTCTGCGTCGCTCCCGATGTCGATGAAATCGAAGTGACGGCCCGATGGGGCCGGTACGAGCGGGTCCCGAACGACGAACACGAGTACACGAAGCCTCGGAAGAACCGGAAGACGGGCGAGCAGGAAGAAGCGAAGGTCAAGGTGTGGCGGCGGGTGCCCTGTGGTGGCACGTCGCCACTGCCGATGACCGATGGCCCGGTTCGCCCGCTCGTTCCCGATCCCCGCGAGGAAGAAGTGCGGATGCAGGGCACGGTCCGCACGAATGCGAACGGCGAACGCCTCGTGACGCTGTTCCTCGTCAACGGTCGGCTCGAGCCCGAAACGAACAAGGACAGGGCCTGGCTGTTCCAACCGGAGATCATCGTGCGTAGCCGGCACCACGAGGCTCCGGCTATCTTCAGGCGGCGACCTAGCAACGACGTCGTCGTCGACGATCCCGAGCGGGACCACCTCGGCCTCATCTACCGTCGACGTGTCGAATTCGCTGTCGGGCACGGGGTCGCCGTCCACGCGGAGACGGCACCGGACGATCCGACGCGAGCGGTGGAGGTCCGAACCGTGGTCATTCCCCGGCTGGAGGTTCCGGTCACGGAGACTCCAGGGCTCGACCCGGCCGACCGCCCGGCGATGCGCGAGATGGTCGAACGCGGCTGGCTCGACATGTCGTCGCTCGCCGAGATGGAACCTGCCGACCTCCGTCGGGCGCTCTCGACGCTCGTCGACGACTACGAGTCGTGGATCGGGGAGCAGCGGGCACGGGTCGGCGCCGATGTCGTGGAATACGACGAGCCGGCGAATGCTGCACTGGATCGCTGCGATACGACCCTGAAGCGTCTCCGGGCGGGAATGGAAGTCCTCCTCGCGGATCCCAACGCGCTGGCCGCCTTCCGGTTCACCAACCGGGCCATGGCGCTGCAGCGCATCCACTCGATCTTCGCCCTGAAGCGAAGGCGAAGAGAAGCTGTCGAGTTGGACGACCTCGACGTTCCCGGGAATCGGTCGTGGCGGCCGTTCCAGCTGGCGTTCCTCCTGCTCTCGATACCCTCCCTGACCGATCCGAGGCACGCGGACCGGACCAGTCCGGCCGAGGCATTCGCGGACCTGCTCTGGTTCCCGACAGGCGGCGGCAAGACGGAGGCCTATCTCGGGGTGGCCGCCTTCGCGATGGGGATCCGACGCCTCCAGGGCGTCGTGGCCGAGCTGGATGGCACGCGTGGCCTCGCAGTGATCATGCGCTACACGCTGCGCCTCCTCACCCTGCAGCAGTTCCAGAGGGCGGCGACCCTGATCTGCGCCATGGAGACGATCCGCTGGGAGGAGGAGGCCGCCTGGGGCAGAGAGCCTTTCACGCTGGGCCTCTGGGTCGGCAATCGCGTGACCCCGGGCACCACCGAACAATCTCACCAGGCGATCGAGGCGATCCGCGACAAGGATCGCAATCGCTCCGGGATCGCGTCGCCGGCCCAGCTCACGAGCTGCCCCTGGTGCGGTGCCGAAATCTCTCCGGGGCGCGACATCGAAGTGGACAAGACCGTCTGCAGAACGTCGATCTGCTGCGGAGACAAGCTGAGTCGGTGTCCGTTCTCGAAGGCTCGTTCGGCCGACCGTCGCCATCCGGGCATTCCCGTCGAGGTCGTGGACGAGGAGATCTACTACCGACCTCCGAGCATGATGATCGCGACCGTCGACAAGTTCGCGATGATGGCATGGCGACCGGAAGTCCGCACGCTCTTCGGCCGAGCGAGAGAGGAGTGCGACCGGCATGGACTGCTCTGGCCCGGGCACGACTGCGGGACCGGTCACCGGGCGCGAAAGCCGCATCCGGCGGCGAAGGTGACTCCCGTGCGCGCGGTGCGTCCGCCGGACCTGATCATCCAGGACGAGTTCCACCTCATCAGCGGCCCCCTGGGGACGATGGTCGGTCTATACGAGAGTGCCGTCGACGACCTCTGCAGTTGGGACTTCGGGGAGACGAAGGTTCGTCCCAAGGTCGTGGCCTCGACCGCGACCGCCCGACGCGCAGGTGACCAGGTGCGGAACGTCTTCATGCGGAGGCTCGCGCTCTTCCCGCCGAAGGCGCTCGACGTCGAGGACGACTTCTTCTCGCTGCAGCGCCCCATCGCGAGCAAGCCCGGCCGATGCTACGTGGGAGTCTGCGCACCTGGCAGTTCGCGACCCGCTGTGCTGATCCGGACCTACACCGCGATCCTCACGGCGGCGCAGGCCTTGTTCGACAGCTTCGGTCCGGTCGCCGACCCGTACATGACCCTCGTCGGGTACTTCAACTCGCTCCGTGAGCTGGGAGGGATGAAGCGACTGGCCGAGGACGATGTGCAGACCCGCTCGTTCCGAGTGAGGATGAGCCTGGTCGAGAGGCCGGGACTGGCTCAGAGGCGAGTCGGCAGCGTCGTGGAGCTCACCTCTCGCGTCTCGAACTCCGACATCCCCAAGTACCTGGATCAGCTCGAGGTCCGTTTCGACGGCGTGTACGACATCGCCGAGCAGAGGTGGGTGTTCCGGCGCGGTGAGAACGATCCGCGCCCCATCGATGTCGTACTCGCGACCAACATGCTGTCGGTCGGCGTCGACGTGAACCGCCTGGGAGTCATGGTCGTCAACGGCCAGCCCAAGGGGACCGCCGAGTACATCCAAGCGACGAGTCGAGTCGGTCGTGCGTTTCCGGGGCTCGTCGTGTCGGTGTTGACATGGGCTCGGCCGCGCGACCTCTCCCACTACGAGACGTACGAGCACTACCACGCGACGTTCTACCAGCACGTCGAGGCCCAATCGGTCACGCCCTTCTCTCCCCGAGCGATGGACCGCGGACTGACGGGCACCATGCTCTCGCTGATGCGCAATCGCTTCGAGCCGTTCTCCCCGAACGCGGGGGCCGGCGCGATGACCAGCCCGAGCCGGCCGGAGATGATCTCGACGATACAGGCGCTCGGCGCGCGCGGATGGGACGTGACCGAGGACTCGGTGAAGAAGACCCTGGCGGAAGCGGAGCTGAAGAGTCGCGCCGATGCCTGGGCCCAGGAAGCTGGAGTCGGAGGGCGCACCCTCGTGTATCAGAAGTACCGAGCCGGTCCCACGGCATACCCCCTGCTCGAATCGCCGGGGATCCGGCCGTGGTCGACCTGGACCGTGCCCACTTCGATGCGCGAGGTCGAGCCCGCCGTGCGTCTCGTCATGGAGGACGACCGCTCGCTCACGGACCCTGCCTGGCAGCCCCGCCCGACGACCGATGAGGAGGCGCCATGAGCAAGACCCCCGTAGGCGACGTCAGGCCCAGCCAGCTCCTGTGGACCTATGGTCCCGGTTCGCTCGTCGACCTGCCGAACCTCTCCGTCGTGACGATGGGCATCGACCGTTGGGAGCGCAATCGGTGCCAGCCCATCCAGGAGGCCCGGCTGCTCGCCAACGTGCGGAGGGCGCTCGGCGACCAGGTCGAATCCTTGCGCATGCCGCCGATGACGGACGCGGACGACGTCGATCCGTTCTCTGCGGAGGCATACATCGGCGTTCCCGTGAAGCCGTTCCCGCGCTGGATGCGCTGCGTGAAGTGCGGTCTGCTGTCGCCGTTCGATGCCGGCCTCTTCGAACTCAAGGCGAACCGGTTCCGGCCCGAGTTCACGAGATTCGTCCACAAGGGATGTCGTGGTTCGCGGGGGGATCTGCCGCCACGAGACGCCGATGCCGTTCCCGCGCGTTTCTTGCTCGCCTGCCGAGCTGGACACCTCGACGACTTCCCATGGCACTGGTTCGTCCATGGCGGCGCGAGCGGGTGCAAGGGCACGCTCAGGTTCTTCGAGAGCGGCGCTTCGCTCCAGACCGAGAACCTGTGGGTCCGGTGCGACTCCTGTGGCGCGGCCAAGAGCATGGCGCAGGCGTTCGGCCAGGTGGGCAAGGACAACCTGCCGGGGTGCCGCGGGCGGCACCCGCACCTCGATCGATTCGAGGATGGCTGCACCGAGGTGCCCAGAGCGATTCTGCTCGGCGCTACGAACGGTTGGTTCCCTCTGACGCTCTCGGTGCTGGCGATTCCGCAGACCGGGAGCCCGCTCGCCCAGGTCGTCGCCGACGGTTGGACCTTCTTCGAAGACGTCGAGAGCGAGGTGGAGGCGGCGGCCGTCGTGAAGACGCTCAAGAAGTCCGCACAGCTACCTGGCATCGAAGCGTTCGACGGCGCCCAGGTCTGGGCGGCGATCGAGGAGCATCGGAGCGGCACCAGTGACGACCAGGGATTCGACCTGAAGGGTCCAGAATGGGATGTGCTGACGGCGCCGACGCCGCCGACCGACTACCCGTTCTTCATGAGCAAGGAGGTGGACGTCCCCACCGGTTTCGAGCCGTACATCGCCAGGGTGTTGCTCTTGGAGCGGCTGAGAGAGGTGAACGCGCTTCTCGGCTTCACTCGGGTGGAATCACCGACGGAAGGTGGCGAGGACCGCGCACCGCGCGCGCCGATCGGCAGAGGTGCTCCGACCTGGGTGCCCGCGACGCAGGTCCATGGCGAGGGGATCTTCCTGCGATTCTGCGAGGACGCACTCGCGAAGTGGGAGGCCGGCACCGGTTCCCGGGCGCAGGGGTCTATCCTGCGCCGAGGCCACCGTGGCTGGCGTGCTCGACGTGGCCTCGAGCCGGACCCCGGGTTCCCCGGTGTCCGCTTCGCGCTGCTGCACACGATTGCCCATCTGCTCATCCGCGAGCTGGCGCTCGACTGCGGCTACAACGCGGCGAGCATCCGTGAGCGCGTCTACGCCGATACCGAAGGCGGCAAGTCGCAGGCGGGCATCCTGATCTACACGGCTGCCGCCGACTCGGACGGAACGCTCGGCGGGCTCGTCGAGCTGGGCAAACCCGAGAACTTGGGGCGACTGCTCAGGCAGGCGCTCGATCGTGCGAAGGTGTGCGCCTCGGATCCCTTGTGCGCCGAGCACGACCCTCGGAAGGACCAGTCGCTCCACGCCGCCTCGTGCCACGCGTGCTCGTTCGTCTCCGAGACATCGTGCGAGTGTGGCAACCGGTATCTCGACCGAGCCCTCGTCATCCCGACGCTCCAAGTGACCGACGCCGCGTTCTTCGGGGCGATCTGATGCAGGCTCTCCTCGACGCCATCGTGGATCTCGTCGCGTTGGTATCGCCGACGAAGGTGGGGGCTGTCGCCGGAGCGTTGCGGGGCATCTCGAGTCCCTCCGACGCACCGGGCGCCGAATCGCTGGTAGGAACCCCGGCCGCCCGCGCTTCTGTGGTCCGTCTCCTGGATGCATGGGCGAGTACGCCCGCCAGCGGAGTCGAGGTCGCCGGCATGCTTCTCGGGGCGTCCGCGGCGCGTAGGCGAACGGAGGAAGAGCTCAACGTTGAGCTGGTCTGGACGGGTCCGACGACACGGTTCGTTGCGACACGTCGCACCGAGCAGGTTCTAATCGACATGATTCGTAGTGCTGACAAGGATCTCTTTCTCGTCAGCTTCGTCGCCTACGACGTGCCCAGCGTCGTGAAGGCGATGAACGAGGCGAACGCGCGCGGCGTCCGCATCCGCGTACTGCTAGAAGCCTCGACGAGTCACGGAGGCAGCCTCAGCGTCGACCCTGCTGCGACGATGCGTGGTTGCGTCCCCTCTGCCGAGATCTACACGTGGAAGGAAAAGCCGGAGCCGTTCGTCGATGGCAAGGTCCATGCGAAGGTGGCGGTGGTGGACGGGGCACGCGCCTTCATCACCAGCGCGAACCTTACGGGCTACGCGTTGGAGAAGAACATGGAAGCCGGGGTGGCGATTCCTGGCGGACCGGTTCCACGGACCCTTCGAGACCATCTGGAGGCGCTCATCGATGTGGGGGTGATCTGCCGTGCGTGAGGTCGCCTGGAACCGGACTCCGCCGTCCACATCACGGACTCCATTTCGGACTCCCAAGCTGTTGCAGCCTGTGACAGCCTGTGACGGCCTGTTGCAGCAAGTCTGCGGAACGGCTAGAATACGTCAATGGTTCCGACGGGTATGGGAGTATTGCCAAGGTGGACGTCGCGGGTTCAAATCCCGTCTCCCGCTCTCCGATCCACCAGTAGTTACGTCAGGTTCCCGATCTGCCGGGAACCTTCTCCAGCATTTCTCCACGAGTCTGCGAGGGTTCGGGCTCGCTCAACGAGTCGATCACCGAGTCGGTCGCGCCCCGAAACTGGTGCACGTACCGCATCGTCGTCGCGATGTCCTTGTGCCGGGCCGCTTCCATGATCGCCCAGGGGTTGTTCTTCTCCCGCGCGCCGAGCCGGGAGCAGAACGTGTGCCGCAGCAGGTGGACGCCGCCGGTCGCGCGCAGGCCCACCCGGCGCTGCGCGGAGGCCATCATGCGTTTGATCGCGTTGCGGTCGAGCGGCGTCCCGTCGGAGTTGCAGAGCACGTACTTGCCCCGCAGGTGCCGGTGCGCCTGCAACGCGGCCTCCAGCCGCGGCGTCATCTTCAGCGATTCCTCATCTTCGCCCTTCGTCGTGCCTTCGAACCCCTGCCAGGTGCTCTTCACGATGTCGATCTTGTGGCGTCTGAAGTCGACCGACGTCTGTTCCAGCGCGAGGATCTCCCCGAGCCTCATGCCGGCGTCGACGCCGAGCAGGATGAACAAGGGCAGGCGGGGATCAACCTCCGGCGCGATCTTGAGCAGCGCGTCGAGTTGCTCGGGTTCGTAGAACCTCGGCTTCCGGCGCGGGACCTTGAACGGCTTGGTCTTCACCCGCACCCGTGGAATCACCTCCCAGTCCACGGCAACGCGAAGCATCTTGAGCAGGACGGCGAGCGCGTTGTTGATCGTTTTCTTGCTGCGCTTGGCCTTGAGCAGATCGGCCTTCATCCGCTCAGCCTGCTCGGTCGTGATCTCGTCGAGCCGCTTCCTGCCGAAGCGCTTCTTCAGGTGGTTGTCGATGATCGACCGCTTGGCGGCGACCTCCGAGGGCTTGTTGTTCACCTCGGCGTAGCGTTCGATGAACCGCGGGGCGAACTTCGCCAACGTCGGAACTTCGACCTTCTCCTGCACCTCCTTTCCGTCCGACTTGCCCTTGGAGACGTCGGCGAGGACCTTGGCGTAGCGCGCCTCGGCCCAGCGCCTCGCAGCGGACTCGGAGGAGCAGACCTTGATCCTTTTCCGCTCCCGGAACTCGCCGCCGCCAGCCAGGGTCAGTCGGATGTCGTACTCGAACACCTTGCTCTGCCCTCGGTACCTTCGAACCTTGAGGCTCATCGTCAGGACCTCCCCGACGACGGCTCAAGCCCAAACCGAGTAGACGACAGAAGGGCTTCGCGCTTCAAGAGGATGCGCTTTCCGAACCGCCGGACCGCCCCGCGGAGGAACCCGCGCTCGACCATCGCGTAGATCCCCTTGGGCGTCGTGCGCAGCAACGCCGCGGCCTCCGGTACGGTCATCAGCGGCGACGGATCGCCGCGCGTCTCGGCCGGCAGGGTCGAGTCGGCGTCCCCGTCGCCGTCTCCTCCGCCGCCATCATCTCCCGATCGCGAGCTGGCCCGGGCGCTCGACCGCCCCGCCGTCCGCCCTCGGCCACGGCGCGACGGGGGCATCAGGACTCTGTCGCACGGAAGATCATCCGGCTGTCCCGCCGGCTCCAGGAAGCCGTCGATTCTCTGGGGGTGCGCGACGTCCTCGCGCCACGATCTCTTGGTTCCGCACGTCATCTTGTTCTCCTACTGCCTCGCCACCCTCTTCATCGTCGGGTGGGCTGCTCCAGTCGTCGCGACGCGAAGTCGACTTCGACCTCGAGTTCGCAACGACAGACCTCGTTCTCGCTCTCGTCGGTGGTGCTCCCGGGGATGCAACCCGCCGGGCAGTCCGCTCGGCCCGGCCTCCCCTCGGCTTCGCACGGCGACGGCGACGACGTGTCGCATCCGGCGTCGTCGCCGCCGAAGCCGTCGTCGGCGTCGCAGCCGCAGCGGCTGGCGGGGCGGACGACGATCTCGAACAACCCGAGCGGCTGCTCGCTGGTCGTCGCCTCCGTCGTGGCGGCCGGCTTCGTGGTCGACGGCTGCACCACCTGCTCGTGCGTGATGCGCTTCGCCTGCCTCTCCTGCGTCTCGTTCTTCTTGTTCTGGCTCATGTCTTCTTCTCCCATTCCGGCAGCGCTCCTCTGCGCTGCGTTGCTACTTCGCTTTGCTCTCCGCACCCGGACGAACCCGACGGCCGCACCTCGGGCACCGCCGCAGCTCGGCCGTTCGGGCGGCCGGTTGTGCGATGCCGAGCGCCCGCTCGATTTCGCGGAGGTACTCCCAGATCGCGGTGATCGTGTTGGCCAGCAGATCGCAGGCTTCGATTCCCAAGTCGCGCAGGGGTTCCGAGCGTGGCAGCCAGTCGGGATCGGGCCGATCAACCAGCAACCACCGCAGGTCCTCGTAGTAGTCGGCGACCGTCCTCGCCATGCACGCGCGTCTGGCGTCGCAGCCGTCCGCCGCGGCGACGAGCGACAGGATCGTCTCACATCGCGATCCCGTGAGGCTGTCGACAACGACCATCAGCCGCTTGCGCAGAGCATCCGGGTCGGTCGTCGCCTCGATCTCGTGCATCAACTCGTAGAGACCGAAGCGGCCGCCGCTCGCCTCGCAGATGTCATCCTCGATCTGCACGAGGGCCTGCTTGCCCTTCGTGATCGCATCGAGGAATCGCTGTCGCTCGTTGAACTGACGGGCAGCCGCCCAGCCGTCCATGATGGCCTGGCGTTCGTCTTCGTCAGCCTCGTCCCAGATCGCCTCGAAGGCGGCCTCCAGAGCCGGGTCGTCGAAAATCGGCCCGTCGACGTCGGTCTGGCTGCCTCCCTCCGCCTGGGGCGGGTCGCCCTGCGGCTCGGCCTCGGCCGCCTTCGTCGTCGTCGTGTTGTCCGTGTCGTTGTCCATTTCTCTTCTCCACCTTCTGCCGGACCACGTCCGGCTCAGGAGCGGTTACCTGCCGCCTCCCGGCTTCTTCGTCCCGTGGGCTGCGTGCGGCAGCGGAACGTCGCCGTCGTGTGGGCCGTGGTCGGGCGGGTCGACGAAACCAGCGTCCCGTCGGCTCGCGACCTCGATGGTGACCAGCAGCGACCGCAGGCTGATCGCGAAGTCGTCCATCGCCGCCAGGACGCGCTGCCCGGCCCGACAGATCTGCGTCCGCCGCAACCGCTCCAGCTCTTTCAACTGCTCGTCAGTAGGGTTTTCGATCATCGCCATCTCCTCTTCCTTCGTCTACGAAGACGCCTTGCCGCCGGCCGGACCGGTCGGCAACGCAATCGGGGGCACCAACGCGACCCGCTCGATGAAGGTTCTCGGCTTCGGCTGGTAGGGCACCGGGCGCACGACAAGCGTGGCCATCACCGGCCACCCATCGAGTCTCTCCCACCAGATTCCCTGCGCCCGCGGATCACTGACCACCTCGCCCTGCACTGCGGCGAGCACCGCAGCGAGGTCGTCGAGCAGCGGACTCGGTCCGTCCCGCGGCACCTCGGCGGTACGTGCAAATCCGGCCGAGCGACCTGCGCCCGGGCGTAGGCTCAGCCTCACGCGCGATCCGCCGCGGCACCTCGTGACCACGGCCGGCACGCATTCCCGCGGGTACATCTCCAGATCGAGCCTACGAGCGGCGGCAATCGTCCTCGCCAAGTACCGCGGACCATCCGCTTGTTTCTCGCGGTACTTCTCCCCGATCGCGTAGCGGGCGAAGACGTGCTCGATCTGGAAGTCAGCCAGGCCGGCACGCACGAGCGCGAAGGACGCCGATGCGTCCGCCTCGGATCGGCCATCGAAATCGTCGGCCTCCTGGTGGCCGGACTCGATGAGTTCGCGGTCGTGGTCCCAGAGGCCCTCGGCGGGCAACGCCGGCTTGGGGCCCTGCGGCAGGGGACACGCCTGTCGGTTGGCTGATGTAGGCGTCGGCGATTTCGGCCGCGACAGGCGGATCGGCTTCCGCTGGACGCCTAGCGCGTCGAGGCCAGCCAGCAGCTTCTGCCACGCGATGCGCGCGTTGGGATCGAAACTGACGATGGTCCGCCAGGCCGGCTGCTTGGGCTTCTTCGCCGTCCCCCAGTTGATCGTGCCGGGCAGCCCGAGCAGCCGGTTGCGATCGAACGCGTGGCCGGTGCCGAGGAAGTCGGCCAGCATCTCGCTCGAGTCGGCGGGGAGGTCCGCGTACCGCACCGGCTCGGTCAACATGAAGTACGGGTGGCAGCCGTGGCCGCTGTGGATGAGCGCGGTCGCGGGGCAGCCGACCTGCTCCAGCAGCGCCAGTTTCTCCGGGAGGCCGGGCAGCGCGTCGCCGTCGACGTCGGCAGCCACTGCGACGATGTGCTCGACGTAGACGTTCCCCGCCTGCCGCCGAATCCTGGGGTTCAGCGCGAGAGAGATGTTCCTGCGCAACCGGCTTTCGTTGCGGTACTGGTGCAGGAGTTCCTCCGCCTTCCCGGGCTCCAGCGGCAGCGGGAAGAAGATCTCCTCCACCGGGCCATCGAACGGGACAACGAGGATCTCGCCGAAACCGGTGCCGAACCTGTAAAGGGCCTCGACGAACTCGACACACGCCCCCCCACCGGCGTGTCCCCTGCCGGGGCTGTTGGTCTCGCTCCCGCCTTCGTGTTCGTCATGCTGGTTCATGTACTCCTCCTCTACTATTCGTTGTCCTTCTCCGTGACGACCGTGATGCAGATGACGCCGGCGTGGCCCCCTCCCCTGACTAGTGCAAGAGTGATCTCTGTCGCTCCTGGGGGGTGGGGGCTCCTTGGCGTCATTGTCGTCATTGTCGTCACTGTCGTCACCCATCGTCACACTTCATTTTTGTCTGCGGCGACAGCGCTACCCATCCGTCCGGGTCGCCCCCAAGACCTCAACCACGCACCACCGCACGCCCGACCCGCCCTTGTTCTCCCGCTGGAATCGCAACCCGCCCACGTTGCGCCCGGCCATTCGCCGCAACTTCCGCCCGAGTTGATTAGCGAACGACTTCGAGTCGCAGCCGACCAGGGCGGACAAGGCGGCCGCGAGATCCGGGTCGCTACTAGCCTGCTTCATCGCCTCCACCACCGTCCGGGCCTGGTGCCCGAAGGCCTTCCGCCACGCCAGAAGCGCATCGCGCAGCGGCTGCACGTCGGCGTCCGCGGCCTCGCGGATCCGCCCGACGGTACCGCGAGGATCCGCCGCTCCCGCCCAGATCAGCGACGAACGGACCAGCGCGTCCCAACGCTCGAACGATCCCATCTGCGGACCCCCATGCGGAGGCCGGCCGGCCAGATGGAATGCACGCAGGACGGTGAGAGCTGCCGCCACAATCCGTCCTCGGAGCCCCAGCGCGTAGTCGAGCACGTTCGCGTGCTGAAAGTCCGTTCGATCCTCCGGATGCTCCAACTCCGTATACAAGTCTGCGAGGATCACGCGCCGTCCCAGATCGCCGACGAAGGACAAGTTGTTGCCCGTAATCGCCCACACGGCCCGAAATGGCGCCCGGACCATCTCAGACTTGCCTGTCGGACGATCCACGATCTCGCCGGCCGTGATGGCGCCGGCCAGAACCTCCGAGCCGAATGCGCCATCAACGTTGTCGATCAGGACGAAGGAGTCGCCAGCCATCCCGATGCCCAAGCACTGACGACGCATCTCGGCGGTCTCGCGGATCGGTGCCATGCGCCCCGCATGACGACCACGCGCTATCACAGACGCGAGGTCTGCCAACAAGGACTTGCCCAAGCCAGGTGTCGGGCCGCCGATCGCCGTCAGCGGGACGGGGCCGGCGATTGCTCCGCGGGCGATGATGGACATGACCATCGCAGTCCACCCGGACCGATCGCCCGGTTCGGCGAAGGGGAAGTCGATCAACAGGTTATCGATGTACCGCAGCGCGGATCTCGCGTCGTCGCGGGTGGGGCTCGAGGGCACAGGTGCGATGGGGGCACACGGCATCAGCAGCAACCCAGTCGCCGGATCGTAACCGGGCGTCGAGAGGATTGAGCCGTCCGCTCGGAGCGTCGGCGTCTCGATAATGTCCGCGAGCACGGGGAGAGCCCACTCGCGTCTCGCTATGTAGGCGTGTGCCACAACGGTCGGGGGCAGGACCGCGACCTGCGTGCCCTTCTTTCCCTGTTGCCACCATTCCGCCGAGGTCGCCATGCACTCCAATAGCGCCCAGTGATCGACGGCGTCGATGATGGGCGAGCCCGCCGTACGCTGCATGGCTTGGCCCGTGGGCGCTCCCCGAATGACGACTGGACGCACAATGCGGCCGGCGCGTTGATAGAGTCGCCCGGAAGCGACCAGCGCGGCGTCGTTCTCGTCGCACATGCGCCCGAGGTCGGCATCAACCTCGATGTCGGGCAAATGAAGACCGGCGAAGGCGGTCGGCGTACTGGCCGAGGTCCCGACTTGCCCGGCCGCCAGTGTGCCAGACACTGAGGTAACGCTGTTGACAGGGTCGGTCTGAGATGGCACCATAACTCATCTCCTCGGCGTCCGGTGATTCGCTACCCGCGATCCGGACGCCTATCGCCACGCACTAGCCCCAATGGTCGCCGTCGGACGACATACCGTAGGAGGCCGCCAGCGCACGTAGGTCAGCGACCCGTAGCAGTGTGCGTCGCCCGATGCGGACCGGTCGGATTACACCCCGCCGGATCAGCGACCATACGGTCCGGGGCGAGACGCTGAGGATCCTTGCCGAGGTCTCAACGTCGGTGGTCAGGCAGTTCGTTGCGGGTGCGTCCATGGCTTCCTCCTCGCAGCGGGAAGCATGCGTTTCGCAGCACGGTCGCGCATAGGTAGGAGTCCGCGGTTTCTGCGAGGGGATCTCCCCCCATGGACGCTCTTCGGAGGCGGAGACAGGGCAAGATTGGCGCGCTAGCTTGAAGGTAACTCGGCGACCGCCAGACACGGCTGGCGATGCGGACCTCGGCCGAAGCGTGAGGGGGCTACTCTACGTGAGGCTTCAGAGGGTGCCGAATCAGTTCTCGAATGCTGCTCTCGACCGACTTCATCCGGTACGTCACCGTTGGGCGAAGCTCGCGATGCCGTTCGAAGTCGCGATCGAGATCCCCAGCAACCCAGAGAAGAGCAATGCGCCTGTAGCCGAGTTGCCTCTCCCTCACGCAGATCTTCCGAAGCGCGCCGATGAATCCGCGCTTCGCCAGCTTCATCGGTCCGCCAGCTTGGGACTCCAGATGGCCTGCGATCCTCGCGGCGCGACGCATCACCTCTGCGAGGCGCAGGATAGTGGGGTCTCTGCCCTGGACCGAATCGAGGACCGACCCGAAGACGTACTCACCTTGCGGACCAGGAACGAACTCCACCGCCTTGAAGAGCCACCCCTCATCTTCGCTCGCGCAGTCCATCAGTCCTGCGGCGCACCGCGCCCAGGGCTTGCGGCGGCGTGCCATGTCTCGAAGCAGATCGGCGGTCCGCTCCAAGTTCCGTACGGCTGAGTCGATGTGCGCTCTTACCCACCGCTCCTGCTCCTCGGCCAAGTCGCGCCAGTAGTAGTGGTATGCGTCAACGATTGCCTGGGTTCTAGCGTCTGACGGACCCTCGGCTGGCGAGAGGGGTCTGGTTCTCCAGTAGGTAGTCGCGAAAACCGATCCGGGCGGGGAGCCGAGGGGGATCTTGGTCTGGTCGCAGAACTCCTTCGCCGCGTCCTTGGGGGTCATCTTGTCCTTGATCATCTGCGGTGCCCCTGGGGCAGCAAATCGCGTCGCAATCGGCGGAGTTGTCGCCCGGCCTGTGTGCTGGGAGATCGCGTCTTCATCTTCCTCGCCTACCACGGTTCTGCTGTGGACGTCCAACGGCGCTGTCGATGGCAGCGGTCCATCGTGTTCACTATTGCTCACCAGGGGTATTGCGTCTTAGCCACCAGCCCGCCCCCGCCTCCGCCGGCGACCTCGGGGCCGCCTCCGGGGCCACGCAGCTGGGAATGGTCCGCCTCCAGCTCGACGACGCCGCGCTCGACGCTCCCGGCGATGACCGTCCCGCCGTGTCGATGTAGGAACCGCGAGGACAGGGTATGCGTGGTCGGCGAATCGAGCACAGCGTCCAGTGGAATCTATGCACGCGCGGTTGACAGCACGTCCATCGGTCCCCACGTTGCTGCATGCCGTCCTCGACCGCCTTCCCGATCGACCTCGAAACGTTCGCCGATCAACTCCGCGCACGCCGGAGGCGGCCGGCCACGATCCGTGCGTACGTGGGTTGCCTAGCCGCGGCGATCGACGCCAACGAGTTCCTCGCCCCGATGCGGGTGGCGAGGAGCCGGTCGGCGTACCAGATCGCGAAGGCCGCGCTTCTGGCGTACGCGAAGGCGGCGAGGCTCGGAGACGTCGAGCCGCTGATCGAGTCCGTGCCGGAGCCGACGAAGCCCGCACGCGAGACGATGCCGGTGCCCGAGCAGGATTGGAGGACGATTCTCCGCGCGGCGCGGCAACTGCGCGAGCCTGAGCGGTCGGCGATGGAACTGCTGCTGCTCAGCGGGCTGAGGATCGGCGACTTCATGGGCATCAGCCGCGCGGCCGCGGAGGCGGTGCTCGCGCGGGGCGAGGTCGTCGTCGAGCAGAAAGGCGGGAGAACGCGGACGTGGGCTCCCTCGTCGGCGGTGCGGGACTCGCTGGGGCGGTTGCTCCAGAACGACCGATGGCAGCGCGTGCAGGACCTGTTCGCCAAGCATCCAGCGACGGCGGCGAACCGCTGCCGCCGCTTCCTCGCCTACCTGTGCCGCCGGGCGGGCGTCTCGTACGCCAACCCGCACAGGTTTCGCCACGGCGTTGCGACCCTGCTCGACGAGAGCGGCAAGCGGCTCACGGTGATTCAGCGTGCCCTCGGTCACGCGTCGTCGAGGTCGACCGAAAAATACCTCCACGTCGACGCCCGCGAGCAGCAGGCGGCGATGGATCTGGTGGCGCAGCGATTGCTGCGGTAGCGATTCGCACGAGCCCGCGGGTAGCTGCGCCGTGAGAGCAACGTTGGATGCGACCGGCGTGTAGCAGCTTTGGGAGGTCCCGTCGTCGCCGTTCGGTGTCAGGCCTTCGGCGTTGGTGGACGCCGGAGCGCCCGGAGTCCGCCGATCAGTCCCACGATGGATGCAGCGAGGCACAGCCAGAGACCGATCCCGACGCTGACGGAAACCGCGATTCGTCCGCGCGATTCGCCGAACCGAGAAGCCACGCTGCCGATGTCGATGACGGCAATCAGCCCGGCGAGAAGGAAGAAGACGATGGCGAGGATCGCACGCCATCTGGGAAAGTCTGGCTTGCCGACACCGATGGCGCACAGCGCCGCGCCGGCAGCCAGGAGCAACACGAACACGCCGTCGCCCTCGATGCCGCTCTTCGAGACGGAGAGCATGCCGAGACTGATCGACGCCCATGGGAGGAAGGTCGAGATGATCAGCGCACCAGCCGCACCCCAGATCCAGAAGCCTGGTCCGCGACTTGTTGCAGCTTGGGCTGTTGTCGCCGCTGGTTGGGCGGCAGGCTGTTGGCCTGCCCATGACGGATCGATGGACGGATTCCGACCGTCGGACACCTGTTCGGTCCAGGCGGTACCGTTCCAGTAGCGCTGGGCGAAACGTTCCGTCGGGTCCGGCTGCCATCCCGGTGGTTGGGCGCTCATCTCCCCTCCCTTCGACGACGCAGGCTAGGTTAGCGTCAAGGAAGCATGTCTCGCAACCCTCAGGAGCCGAGCGCCCTTCCTGTATCTAGCCAACAGCTCGATAGGATGGTAGAGAATGCCGAAGGGGCGGGGTGTTCCGAAATACGAGAGGAGGGAGAAGCGCGATGCGGAGCCTGTTCATCCTGGGTTTGGTGTGTTTCCTGGCTCTTGGCGGATGTGCGAAGAAGGAGCCGTCGGTCTGCGAGCGCATGCAGCAGGCAGTCGACAAGTGCGTGCCGCCAGGCGCCGAAGACCCGAGCTACCTCGGATCTCAGTGGGACAACCGTTCCGAACTGACGGCACCCGGTGGAACGCCACGGATCAGCATGAAGGACCGGTGCACGGCCCTAAGACCCGAAGCCGTGGCGGTTCTGGCCCAATGCTCGTCAGAGCCCTGCCACAAGATGTCGAAGTGCGTCTGGGAGGCGGACCTGACGGACGCCGTCTACCGCTTGCCGGCGTATCCCGCAGGCACGTCCTGCGCGAAGATGCACGACTTGGTCTTGCAGTGCCTGCCGAAGCTCTCCACGCACGAGGCGCGCGGAGAACTCGCAGCCGCCTGGGGCTGCGAAGTATGTGCGAGGAACTGGTGCGCGGATCCAGCTGGCGACGTGCCCGGCCTGCTGCAAACGTGTGCCGACGCACCAGCGTGTGAACTGGTGGCAGATTGCCTCCGATCGATAACGGCGATTGAGCAGTTGCCGAACTAGCAGAAGAGGTGATCGTTCCAGCTACGGGCACGCCAACGCGCTAACCGCCGTCGTCGCCAGCGCGGCAAGAAACGGCAGCGGCGTGGCGACGAACTTGTCGAGCAGGCCGCCGGCTCCGAGGCTCCGGTTCAGGCTCGAATCCAGCAACTGGTAGTTCATCGGGTTGTCGGGTCCGCCCAGCGACCTTGGGATGATGTGGTCCACATCGAGGCCGTCGAGGTTGTACCCCTGCGATCGCAGCTCGGCACGATAGGCCTGCGTGGACATCCTGTGGCCGCACATCGCGCTGCCGACCATGTCCGCGCCCGCGATTGCGATCAGGGCGATCGCGGCGACCCGGTAGCCCTCGGCCACCTCCTCGAAGGTCGCGGCGGCTGCCCGAAACTCGGTTGACGCCTCGTCGAACTGCTGAGTCGCCCGCTCGTACTCCTCCGTCGCCCGCCGGAGCCGATCTGCCGCGTCCTCGTAGCGGTCGACGACCGCCGCGACGCCGCGGACCAGGGCGGCGGCATCTGCCTCGACTTGGTCGAGGTCCGTGGACTGCTGGTCCATGGAGGCCTGGAGGTCGGCAATCTCGGCAGACAGGTCGTCGTTGCCGGTGGCGGCGGCCCCGCAGGCGGAACCGACGAGGGCGGCAACGACAACTACCGCCGGCGGCAGACCGGTGCCCGGCGCGGTCATCGTGCCGAGGCCCCTGCCGGCGGATCCGCCAGGAGCGGATCGCAGTCGCTGGAGTCGAGGACGCCAAGCTCGACGAGCTGCGCCTGGGCCTCGCACTCCGCCTCCCGGTCGCCCAGGCACTCCACGGCAACCGTCTCGGCCTTGCCGCCCAGGAACAGGAAGTGCTCGGCGACGCAGGCGGGATGCTGGAGGTCATCGCACTCCGGCAGATCGTCGAGACCGCGTACCTGGAGGGCTGCGCGGAGGCGGTCCGCGTCGGAGTTGCCGGCACAGACAGGCACCGGGCCGCACGCCGCGGCGGCGGAATCGCTCACCGCACGGCCGGCGACCGCCCCGCCGAGAATGAACGGAGCAGCCACCCCACCGGTGGCGACCGCCGCTGCAAGGCCCAAGAGGCCGCCGATGACCTCGTTGTCCATGGTGCCCTCGGCGTTCTCGGCCACGCAGCCGCTGTGCTCGGCCACCCGCAGCATGCACTCCGCCTCGCTAGCCGCCACCAAGGCCTCGATGTCCTTCTCGACCGCGAGGCAGCCGGTCCACGCGATGCGGGCGTCGTGGGCCCGCAGGGTCGCCTCCGCGACCCGGACATCCTGGCGGACCCCGTCGAGCCGGACGATCTCGGCCTCGTGCTGCTCCCGCAAGTCGTCCAGGCTGGACTGCAACGCGGCGGATTCGCCGCTCGAAGCGCCACAGGCCGCGAGCATGGTGGCCGCCAGGGTGCACAGGAGGCCGCGCTGCCGACCGAGAAGGTGCCGTGGCCGTCGGGCAGAGAGCGTCGTTCGTTGCGCGGGTTCCAAAGCCAACACCACGTCGTCCACCGCCGTCACCACCGAGGCTACCATGCTCGGACCGGGCAAGCGATCGCCCCGCCATCTGGACGGCCCTCAGCAGCCGTGATGGCCTTCCGGTGAATGGCAGTCCACCGCCCCACCGCGACGATCATGTTGACGCGCGCGAGGGTCGCGGTAGGCTCACCGTCGCGCCTCGCCGGGCCTGAGCCGACTGGCGGCAGTGGGCGGTCGCTGCGAGCACGCTGGCAGAACCCATGAGGTACGTCTTCCCGGACACGAACGTCTTCTTGCACTACACGTTCTTCACCGAACTGAACTGGTGCAACCTCGTCGGCCAGCGCGACGTCACGCTCGTCGTCTGCGAGCCGGTCATCGCCGAACTTGATCAGCAGAAGAACGAAGGCCGAAGTCCTCGGCGGCGGGAGCGCGCCCGGAGAGTCATCGTAGCGCTGGAGAAGATTGCATCGGGTGACGCATCCGCTCCGCAACCGCGCGACGGGGTCTCGGTGCTTCTGACAGCAGAGCCGCCTCCTCCGGCCCCGACTGCCGGGGGCTACGTGGACAACGACGCTCGTATGCTCGCCGCTGTCACCGTTTTCCGCTCGGCACCTGGGCGCAATGAGGTGGCGGTCGTCACCGGCGACCTTCGGATGAAGCTCAGCGCCCGCGCCGCAGGACTTCCCGTGTTCCAGCCGTCGGACGAAATGCGGAACCCCGATGAGCTCGAGCCGCTGGAGGTGGAGAACCGCAAGCTGCGGGAGCAGGTGCAGCGGCTGAAGAACCGGCTCCCGCGCCTCGCCGTGGTCTTCGCCAACGGGCAGCCGAAGATGGAGGTGACTCTGCGGCCGCCACTACGCCTGTCGGAACACGACCTGCGGCGTCAGCTAGAGGTGCTTCGGGAGAAGTACCCTGTCCCTCCAGAGGAGTACGCGGTGCCGGCCTCGATTGCGGGGCTCGGTCGGATGTCGACCATGAGCAGGGCGTCGGCCACGAGGGGGCTCGGGTTCATGGCCGATGTCGTTGCGCCGTCCCACGACGAGTGCGTACAGGCTCTCGACGACTATGTCCGCCGATACGAGCAGCACCTTCGGGAAGTACATCGGCGGCGCGTCGCCGCGTCGCTGACGTTCCAGGTGGACCTCGAATTGTCGAACGTGGGAACGGCCGCCGCCGCGAACGTCGACGTGTACGTCGGTTCCCCCGTGCCGGTCGGCCTCACCCTGAAATCACCGCCGCGCTTGCCGCCGGACGAACCGGAACCCCAAAAATACCACGGGAGTTCGGACATCGCCCGAGTTCTTGAGCGACACGTAAGCGAGTCGCTGCTGCGCGAGCTTGAGTTCGCCCCGCTCGTCGGCCCGATGACGCCGACGGAGGTGTCGCCGAACCGGCTGAAACTCCCCGTGGGCAAGCTCAAGCACGGGGAGTCGTCCGGCTTGCCGACCTTTCACGTCACGTTTCCTGACCCCGAGTCGGTCCAGAACTTCGAGTTGGTGGCCGAGGTGACGACCGACTCCCTCCCAGATGCACCGCAGTTTCGCCTGCCGCTGATCGTCCGCGTCGTCCAATAGCCGTCGGAACGCGAGCAGCGCGTTGCAGGCCAGCGTGGCGGGAGCCGCCGCTGCCGGTTGACCCACGTTCGACCCCACGGCATCATTCGGGGCGCAACAGGAGTCCGTTTCGACCCGGTGGGGTTCTCCGGCGGTGGCAACGGAACCCGGGATCGCGGCAGGACACGCAGGGGAGAGTCGATGCCAGCGTCCTTCGTACAGTTCATCAACCGCTGGACGGCGTCGGCAGCCTCGGAGCGCGCAAACAAGGACATCTTCCTGGCCGAACTCTGCGACGTACTCGACGTGCCGCGACCGGCCCCTGCCACGGGTGATCCCGAGAGGGACACCTACGTCTTCGAGCGCGACGCCCGGCTCGTCCACGAAGGCTCGACCGTGTCGGTCGGCCGGATCGACCTCTACAAGGACGGCTGCTTCATCCTGGAGGCCAAGCAGGGGTCCGAGAAGGGGAGCCGGAAGCTCGGCACGGCCAAGCGCGGCACCCCTGCCTGGAACATCGCGATGAAGGACGCCTTCGGGCAGGCGCTGGGGTACGCCAGGAGCTTCGACCGTCCGCCGCCGTTCGTCGTCGCTTGCGACATCGGCTATTGCTTCGACCTCTACGCCGTGTTCGACGGCACGATCAACTACACGCCCTTTCCGAACGCCCTCTCCTCGCGGCTGTTCCTGCCCGAGATCGAGCGGCACGCCGACACCTTGCGCGGCGTCTTCCTCGAACCGTTGGCGCTCGACCCGGCCCGCAAGGCGACCAAGGTAACCCGCGAGGTGGCGGCGCACCTGGCCGAGCTTGCCAAGGTGCTGGAGGCCGATCGTCACCCTCCGGCCGCCATCGCGTCGTTTCTCATGCGGTGCCTGTTCACGATGTTCGCGGAGGACGTGGGTCTGCTGCCGGAGCGCACGTTCACCGACTCCATCGAGAAGTTCTGGTTGCCGAGTCCGGCGTCGTTCCCGGCGGGTGCGACCGCGCTGTGGCGGGCGATGAACGAGGGCGGGCCGATCCTCACCGGGGCGAAGCTGCCGCAGTTCAACGGCGGGCTGTTTGCCCAGCCGGACGTGCTGCCTCTCAGCAAGGCGCAACTCCAGGTGCTGCTCGACGCGGCCAAGTGCAGCTGGTCCGACGTCGAACCCGCGATCTTCGGCACCCTGCTCGAACGAGCCCTCGACCCGGAGGAACGTCACGCGCTGGGTGCGCATTTCACCCCGAAGGCCTACGTCGAGCGCCTCGTGCGGCCGACCATCGAGGAACCGATCCGCGCGGACTGGATGTTGGTGCAGGCCGAGGTGCGGCACCTCGTGGAGGTCGACGACATCACCAAGGCGCGGAAGATCGTTCGGGAGTTCCACCGCAAGCTCTGCTCGATCAAGGTGCTCGACCCGGCGTGCGGATCGGGGAACTTCCTGTACGTGACGCTCGATCTGTTCAAGCGCCTGGAGGCGGAGGTGCTGGCGCTACTCGGCGACCTGGGCGAGGCGCAGACGATCCTGGAGATGCAGACGGTCAGCGTGAACCCATCGCAGTTCCTGGGTATCGAGGTGAAGCGCTGGGCAAAGGAGATCGCCGAACTCGTACTCTGGATCGGCTACCTCCAGTGGCATTTCCGCAGCTATCGGAAGGGCGACAAGACGGCGACCGTTCCGGAGCCGATCTTGCAGGACTACAGGAACATCGAGTGCCGGGATGCCGTGCTCGCGTGGGACGGCGAGCCGGAGCTTGTCCGCGACGATCACGGCAAGCCGGTCTCGCGCTGGGACGGCAAGTCGACCAAGAAGCACCCGGTGACCGGGGAGGACGTGCCGGACGAGACGAAGACGATCCCGGTGTACCGGTACCGGAACCCGCGGAAGGCGGAGTGGCCGAAGACCGACTTCATCGTCGGCAACCCGCCGTTTCTGGGCAACAAGCGGATGCGGGATGCTCTCGGCGACGGCTACGTGGAGGCATTGCGCGGCGCGCACGACGACGTGCCGGAAACGGTCGACTACGTGATGTACTGGTGGCACGACGCCGCCGAGTTGACCCGCGCAGGCGAGGCTCGCCGGTTCGGCCTCATCACCACGAACAGCATCACGCAGACGTTCAGCCGCAAGGTGCTCCAGCGGCACATGGAGGCCGAGAATCCGTTATCGCTCGTTTTCGCCATCCCCGATCACCCGTGGGTTGACAGCGAGTCGGGTGCGGCGGTGCGGATCGCGATGACGGTAGCGGAAGCGGGTGTCACCGAGGGAATGCTGGCAACGCTGGCCGACGAACGAGACGGGGACGACGACGTCCCCGTCGTGACGCTCTCTTCCCGGCGCGGACGCATCCACGCGAACCTCGCGGCTGGAGCGGACGTGGCGCGAGCAACCAAGCGCCAACTTCTGGGCAACGCGGGGCTGTCCTTCATGGGCGTCACGCTGATCGGTGACGGCTTCATCCTGGTCGGGTCGGAGAAGGACCAGTTCGCGGCTGAGCATCCGAACGAGCGGTCGGTGCTTCGTCCCTTCGTAAACGGCCGCGACCTGATGGCCCAGGCCCGGAAGGCTTGGGCGGTGGACTTCTTCGGCATGGATGAAGCCGCCGCCCGCGCTTCGTTCCCGGCCTGCTATGCGCGCTTGGCGGAGCGGGTCCTGCCCGTACGGCAACAGAATCCGCGCCGAGCGTATCGCGACGCATGGTGGGTGTTCGGAGAGCCGCGACCGGCCATGCGGTTGGCCCTTGCCGGTATCGAGAGGTACGTTGCGACTTGCCGGACCGCACGCCACCGGACGTTCACGTTCCTCCCAACGACTACCCTTCCTGAGAGCAAGGTTGCTGCCATCGCTGTCGACGATGCCTTCTTCCTCGGCATCCTGTCGTCACGAGCCCACGTCACCTGGGCCGTCAAGGCCGGTGCATTCCTCGGGGTCGGCAACGACCCCAACTACAACCACAGCGACTGCTTCGAGCCGTTCCCCTTCCCCGCTTGTTCTGACGAGTTGAAGCAGCGGATTCGCGACCTGGGTGAGGAACTCGACGCCCACCGCAAACAGCGGCAGGCCGAGCACCCCGACCTGACGATCACCGGCATGTACAATGTGCTGGAGAAGCTCCTGTCCGGCGAGTCGCTGACGGCCAAGGAAAAGGTGATCCACGAGAAGGGCCTCGTCTCCGTCCTCAAGAAGATCCACGACGACCTCGACGCGGCGGTCTTCGACGCCTACGGGTGGCCGCACGACCTGACCGACGAGCAGATCCTCGAACGCCTGGTGGCCTTGAACGCCAAGCGCGCGGAGGAGGAGAAGCGCGGCGTCATCCGCTGGCTCCGGCCCGAGTACCAGACCAAGGTCGTGAAGACCGCTGTTCCCGCCGCTACCGTCGACGACGAGCAGGAAGAACTCGGCGTCGGGCCGGAGACGGAACCGGTCGAGGACACGCCGAAGAAGAAGGGCGGCGGTCGATCCGCAGCCGCACAGAAGGCCTGGACCACACGAAGCGCCGGGGGCCGAGCGAGGCTGGCGGCGACGGAACCGAAGTCGAAGGACAAGCCCCGCTGGCCCGAGTCGCTGCCCGATCAGATCGCCGCCGTGCGCGACTTGGTGCTGGGGACGACGACGGGCTGGACCCCCGAGGCGGTGGCCCGGTCGTTCAAGTTCGCGCGGGCCACGTCCGTCGAGCCGGTGCTGGAAGGCTTGGCGGCAGTGGGGCTCCTCGTGCGGTACGAGGCGAACGGGGCGAAGGCGTACCGTGTGGCGGGTCGGGGGTGACGTGAGGCGAGGCGGACTGGACGGTGGCAGCGTAGGGCACGGTGATGACGAACACGACTCTGGTCATCTTCGGAGCGGGAGCGTCGGCTGGTGCGTTTCCGAGCAATGCGATCAACACACCCCTGCGATGGGGCGGCTTGCCGGTCACCTCCGGGCTCTTCGAACCGCGACCTGCGTTTGCGGCACCGCTGAGCAACTACCGTGAGATCCAGCCAGTCGTTCAACGACTCCGCACGACCACGAAAGGCCTGGAGCAGGAAATGGAGGCTCTCGTGGCCGAGGCAGCAACGGAGCCCCAACGATTGCGGCAGCTGCTGGCGTGTCGCTACTACCTTCGGGAGATCCTCACGGCCTGCGCGGCCGAGTGCCACCGGGCCGCGGGTGGGGTGACCTACTACGCGGCCATCGCCGATCTGCTGCGCGCCAACGTGGTAACGAGAGGCGGTCATCTGCTGGTCGTCACGTTCAACTACGACGTGTTGGTGGACCTCGCTTGTCTCGCGTCCGGCCTGTTGCCGCTGGGCAGTCTGGATGGATACGTGGCTGACGCGACCTGCCTGATCAAGCTGCACGGGTCGACGAACTGGGCGCGGGAGGTTCGCTTCACGGACGGCAATCCGCCCAACTCGTACAACGTCCAACGAGGGTTGGTAGAACACGCCGCGCGGATCGAGTTGGCTGAGACAAGGTGGGTCTACGAACCTGATCATATCGGGGCTGGAGTTCCTGCGACCATGGTGCCCGCGATCGCCGTTCCCGTCGTCAACAAGACTGACGCGCAGTACGAGTGTCCCGGTGGGCACATCGACGAGATGAAGCGCCGGCTCCCGGAAGTGTCACGCATCCTCATCGTGGGGTGGAAGGGGCAGGAGCCACATTTCATCCTCCACCTCGTCCGCGCCCTGGCCCGACGAGAAGTCCACATCCTCGTAGCGAACGGCTCGGCCGAGGAAGGTGACCTCGCGGTTGACCGCTTCCGGAGGGCAGGGCTGGCGATCGCGCCCGAGACCATGTCGTTCCTCAACTCAACACGGGGTCTCGACTTCGGACAACTCGTGTGCAGCCCGGATCTCCTGCCACGATGGCTCTCGGGGTAGCACAGCGTGGCTCGTCCCAGCCGATCGTCGCCCCTTGGTCGCGCACCCGCAGGGGGGCTGCCAGCGGCGCACCCCGCAGGAGCACGCATGCCGGAGTCCCCATGTTGCCCCTCAACCTTGGCGTTCGACCAGGCCGGCGCGATCCATGGTCTCGTCGCCACCGGGAACGGCATCGCTGCCTACGCCGGCAACCGGAGGATCGAATGACCGTCCTCTCGTACATCGTCACGCACGACGGTGGCTTCGCCCCCAACCCCTTCCACGGCTGCTGCACGCTCGCCTGCTGCAAGCCGAGGATCCGCAGGACGGCCCAGGTCGGCGACTGGGTGGTCGGCCTCGGCCGGTGCGGCGAGACGATCGTCTACGCGATGCAGGTCCAGAGGGTGCTGCCGTTCGAGAAGTACTGGCGGGCGTACCCGAGGAAGCGCCCGCGCTGGTTCTCGAAGGACGACCGGCTGCGCGTCGGCGACAACGTCTACAAGCCCCTGGGGAAGGACCGCTTCGAGCAACTCCCCTCCTGCCACTCCCACCCGAGCGGCCGCCCGAACCGCAAGACCGCGGCGACCGACCTCGGCGGAGAGAACGTCCTCATCAGCCGGCAGTTCGTCTACCACGGCGGCAAGGCCGTTCGGCGTCCTGCCAGCCTGGATTTCCTGGTGGTCGGCCGGGGGCATCGGAAGATCGTTGACCCCAAGCAGGTCGGGGCGTTCGAGCGGTGGTTCGAGCGACAGCCCCGCGGTCGTCGTGGGACACCCACCCTGACGCCTGACCCACCCACCGCCCGGAGGACCAGCCGATGCGGCTGATCCTCTCCCGGAAGGGCTTCGACTCGGCGGCCGGCGGGGTCGCCAGCCCGATCCTGGAGGACGGCACGATGCTGCCGCTGCCGATCCCGGACCCCGGGTCCCGGATCCGGTACGGCGACATCCGACTCCACGGCCACGAGATCGGCCGCGTGGTATCCGACCTGACCCACGGGAGGATCCGAGCGACGTCTCGCGCCCACCTGGACCCCGACGTGGTCACCACCGCCATCAAGCGACCGCGCGGATGGCGGCCCATCTTCGGCCAGGCCGACGCCGAGGCGACCGTACTGTCGCGGGCCGGCGTCGGCGTCGGGGACGTGTTCCTCTCCTTCGGCTGGTACCGCCGGGCGGAGAGGCACGACGGCCGCTACCGGTTCGTCCACGCCGCACCCGACCTCCACGTTCTCTGGGGCTGGATGCAGGTCGGCGCGGTGATCGACGTTGCCCAGGGCCCCGTGCCCGACTGGGCCCGCTACCACCCGCACCTCAGCCGCGCCCGGCGGACGAACAACACCCTCTACGTTGCCGCCGACCGGCTGACGATCGGCGGCAAGGCGACGAAGCTGCCGGGCGCAGGGGTGTTCGGGAGGTTCCGCCAGGAGCTGTGCCTGACCGCGGACGGCTGCTCGCGGTCGATCTGGAGTTTGCCCGCTTGGTTCCACCCCGATCACGCCGGGTTCTACCTCGGGTACCATGCCGACCGGCGGCGGTGGGGCTATCGCGGCGGGCGAGCGCAGCTGAGATCCGTCAGCCGGGGTCAGGAGTTCGTCCTGGACGTTGGCCGCATACGAGCCGCGGCCGATTGGATTCGTCGTCTGGTCGGGGCAACCCGTCGCCGCGGGTAGCCGGCTGCCGCCGCACCGAGAGGTTTCACCAATGAGCAAGATGCTGCGACCGGACGTGCTGGAAGGTGGCCCGATGCGGTTGGCTCCGGCCAACGAGCAGGGCGTCGTCTTTCTGTTCGCCCATCTCGCCAGGAAGTTGCGGATGCGGGTTGAGGAGATCCGCCAGGGGTTCCCGGACTGCATTGCCTACGAGAAGGGGGCCAGGGGCGAGCAGCGCGTGAGGATCGAGTTCGAGTTTCGGTCGAGCAGTTTCCGCACCCACCGCCATCCCGCCCGGCGCTGCGACTGCATCGTCTGTTGGGAAGACGACTGGCCCGACCGCCCGCCGCACCTCCGCGTGATCGAGCTCCGGAAGTTCTACGGCCTCGGATTCAAAGTCTGGATCCAGCCCGCCAACCTGCCGCAGCAGCACTACCTCGACCGCAACCGGATGTCCTGGGCGGCGCGCAAGAGCGCCCATCGGGGCGATCTGATGCTGATGTACCGGTGCGCCCCGGAGAAGTGCATCCGCGAGATCTTCGTGTTGTCCTCGGAGCTGCGGCCCGGCCGCTGCGATCCCTCCTGGCGCGAGGGGAACTGCCTGTTCGGCCAGTTCCGGAGCCTCTCCCGCCTCGACGCCCCTGTCTTCCTGGAGGACCTCCGGACGCATCGAGTGTTGCGAACCGCAGGCTTCGTGCGGGGACGGTTGCAGGGGAACCAGAACGTGACGTCGTACTGGCCGTACCTCTACGACCTGATCGTCACGCGGAATCCGAAGGCCCGGCGGGCGTTGCGACGCTTCGCGCCAGAGCGGCTGGGCACTCGGTAGCAGGTCTGCCGCATCCCACGCCAACGCGTCGAAAGTACTTCGGGCTCGACCCGGCATCTCGAATCGCCGTAGGCTTGGTGGCGCAGGTCAGCCGGGCCCGGGGAGGACCGAACATGGCGAAGACACCGCTCGGAAGACTGGAGAAGCTGCCGCTACGCGATGCGTGGCAGCGTGAGGACACGGAGTTCACGCCCTGGTTAGCACGGGAAGAGAACATCGAGATCCTCGGCGAGGCGATCGGCATGGAACTGGAGGTCCAGGCAGAGGAGAAGGACGTGGGTCCCTTCCGTGCCGACATCCTGTGCCGCAACACTGCCGACGGTTCCGTCGTCCTCATCGAGAACCAGCTGGAGCGCACCGACCACACGCTGTCGTTCCCGAGAATCTGATCGCAGCCTTCGCGGCCGACGGACGGCAAGCCGC